>NZ_JBFULI010000016.1:0-101887 GCF_056400405.1 Pseudomonas sp. P5_B3
ACCCTGGCCTTGCTGGAGGTCTGGAACCTGAAGCTGAAGGCAGAAAAGGCGGACAAAGGCACGCGCGAGTACATCGAGCTGACGGCCGCCATGCTCGCGGTGTCGGCGGTCGGGCTGGAGTTGGGGGCGGTGGCGGTGGGGTTGGCCGAGCGAAGTCATAACACGGCGATTCGCCAGGCCGGGCGGGTGATGGGGAGTCAGTTGAAGTTGATGGCGGGGGTGTTGGCGGGGGGGGCGGCAGCAGCCGGGATGGTTTTTGATTTATCCGACGCCAAAAAAGCCCATCTTCGAGAAAACCACTCTTTATCCCTAGTATATTTCATGCGTGCTGCTGCCCAAGCTGGATCCGCCCTCTTTTCAATAGCCATCGGATTGGCAGCTGCTGCCCCGTATTTGGAACGACTAATCCAGATACATGGACGAAATCGTTTTTTGGTATATGCMCATCAGACGTCCACACAACTCGCATTGAAAATGGCTTTTATGCTGCGTTGGTGCATACGAATCAACCTGGTGATTTTCGCCGCTTCCGTCGCGTTAGAAATGCTGCTCCCCAATGAGCTTCAGAATTACTTGAACCACTGTACTTTTCGAAAAGATCGAGACAATGGAACCCCCAAATCCGTAGAGCAAGAACTAAAAAATTTCCACAAAGCTATCGAGGCAACCCTCTAATGTATTTTTTTGAATGGCTCATGTATGACGGACGTGCGACGACTGATTACGAAGCATTAGGAAGAGAAGCCGACCTACAAAAAGAGACCAATGAAAAGCTGCCTCCCATTCGTGTAACACAAACAATTTCGAAAGCTATTACAGATAATGAGTCACTGTATAATTACAATCCAACTTACATTGATGTCCGCACTCCAAACGATGAGAAGCGCGGACTGATAACCTTAATAGTGGGCGGAGTCGGCGCAGGACTACTATGGATGTTCTTCCTTGCATTTTATTTCCTCGCCACGTATTACTATAACGAACACAAAGGTTCCGAGAGTACTCCGCTTAGCATTATTGATTTTATTTCGCTGCATATCATTCCATTAATTCCTATAACTTCTCTGTATCTTTACATAAAATACGTCTTTCGCTACTTACGACTCGAAGCATTCACCGCCCGGCGCCTGATCGTCCGCTTCAACCGCATCACCCGCAAGATCTACCTGCTTCGCCCCAAACACCTGGGAGGCATTGTCGCCTTGGACTGGGACACCGCCGAAGTCTGTATCAACCCGAAGATGTCCGAACTGGACGGCACCGGAGGCTTCGTCATGCTGGGATGGGACAAAGAAACCCACTCCGTCCGTGACGCCGACGGCCATCTCAAGGACGACTTCGAAATCACCTTCGTGGGCAAGCCAACCCGTAACGCCTCCGAACTGTTGGCGTTCTGGGAATACATCCGGCGCTACATGGAAGAGGGGCCGGAAGCGGCGCCCAAACCCAAAAAACTCATCGGCAAATTTCCCTGGCCGTGGCGCTCTTTCATGGCCGTGTGGCAACTGGACAGCCGGTTCGTGAAAATTCCTCAGCTGTGGATCTTCGTGCCGATCTATGGCCTGTTACTGCCGTTGATCCTTGTGCATGCCTGTGGCCATTGGGTCTCCCTGCTGTTGTGTTACGAGCCAAGGTTTCCTCGTTCCATTGAGGATGCAGGCCGCTGATCCCATGAAATATTGCGTCACGCGCTGGTGCCACGCTCACCCTGACAAAAAGGTGACGGATTTATTTTCGTCACGAGGGCTATGCGGCGCTCACCCTGACTACCTACTCCAACCTCTAACCCTTCCGGAGGTCAATGATGTTCTTCACCGAACCTTTGCTCGACCCACCGGCCCCCGGCTGGAAGCGCGATCTGCCAAAACCAAACGAGGCACCTAACCTCAAGCCTTATCCACCAGTACTGTCAAACTCACCCAATCATGTAGACCACACTTACCTTGAATTGCGGCGCTCTACAGTCCGAACACGAGGGGCCGGACCATGGCTTGCAGCATTATTTTTCGCATTGTCCTGTGCTCCATTCACGATCTTCTTTCCACTTGAAACATGGGAATCTCCCTCCTTAATCGTCACTCTTACCATCCCGATATTGTTCATTATTGGAATTTGGGGTGGTGTGTACGCTTGGCGAATGGACGTGCAAGCCCCCCGCGACGAACCCATCCGCTTCAACCGCCTGCGCCGCAAAGTCTACGTCTATCGTTTCCACCACGATGGGCTACGGCCCTTTAGCCGCAGTGGCTGGGGAGTGCGCACGGAAGTCTACGACTGGGATGACCTGCGCGCCGAGGTATGCAGCGTTTATGGTCCCATGGGCACCGGCGGCTTGATCGAATCGGTCAGCATTGCCGTGGTGAAACCCGGCACACATCAGGTCATCGACCGCTTCCATTTCGCCCACGGAACCATGCAAGGCGAGATGTACTGGGCCATGGCCCTGTTGTTCATGCAGCAAGGCCCTCAGGCGCTACCTCAATTCCCTCGCCCACCTCGCGACTGGAACAACGAAGGTGTGAACTTCAATCTCGCACGCCACCTGGCCCCCAAAGTGCGGTGGCCGACGGAAATAGACCTGGAATCACGCTCCGCACCCTAATGTCGCCGTAGCAGGGCGGACAATGCGGACTTGTGATCAGTTCCGAGTCTTCCCGAAAGGGAATAGCTGCCATGATGCGCCGCTCGTGGGAAAAAACGCCCCGTCCACCGACAGCCCCGGACAAGCATGAACGTCCATTGAATGGCGCACATCGTTTGATGGTCGATTTGATAGTCGCGTGATTTTTCAGCAGGCAAAAAAAATCCCGCAGAGCGTCTAACTCGCGGGATTTCTTAAGTATTTATGGCGGAGAGATAGGGATTCGAACCCTAGGTACCGGTGAAGGTACAACGGATTTCGAATCCGTCCCATTCGGCCACTCTGGCATCTCTCCAACGGCGCGCATCATAACAACACTTTCGCAGGAAGCGAACCCCCTAAGCGAAATATTTCTGTGCTATCAGATGCTTGCGTCGGTTAAAGCGGTACGCCAAGACGATTGGCGACTTCTTCGTAGGCTTCGATAACGTCACCGAGGCCCTGACGGAAGCGGTCCTTGTCCATTTTCTTACCGGTCGCCTTGTCCCACAGGCGGCAGCCGTCCGGGCTGAATTCGTCGCCCAGCACGATGGAGCCATCGTGGAACACGCCGAATTCCAGCTTGAAGTCGACCAGCAGYAGGCCGGCGTCGTCGAACAGTTTGCTCAGGACTTCGTTGACCTTGAGCGACAGCTCTTTCATGCGAACCAGTTGCTCGGCGGTGCCCCAACCGAAAGCCACGACGTGGGATTCGTTGATGAACGGGTCGCCCTTGGCGTCGTCCTTCAGGAACAGTTCGAAGGTGTAAGGATTGAGCTTCATGCCCTCCTCGACACCCAGACGCTTGACCAGGCTGCCCGCAGCGTAGTTACGCACGACGCATTCGACCGGGATCATGTCGAGTTTTTTCACCAGGCATTCATTGTCGCCCAGCAATTTGTCGAATTGGGTCGGCACGCCAGCAGCTTCGAGCTTCTGCATGATGAAGGCGTTGAACTTGTTGTTCACCATGCCTTTGYGGTCGAGCTGCTCGATGCGCTTGCCGTCGAACGCCGAGGTGTCGTTGCGAAACAGCAGGATCAAACGGTTAGCGTCGTCGGTCTTGTAAACCGACTTGGCTTTGCCGCGGTAGAGTTCTTCACGTTTTTCCATGATGGGCTCCGCTTGCTAAGTAGATGGGCTAGGCGATGTGGCGCCAGTCGAGCCCTGAATCTTGATCGGCCAGTTGCAGCCAGTCCGGGTCGCACCCGAGGGTGTCGACAAAACATTGCCGGGCCAGCTGCGGCAGGTTGTTCTTGCTGCTCAGATGGGCCAGGACCAGGTGTTGCAGGTCTTTCCAGCCCAACTCGGCCACCAGGAATGCCGCCTGATGGTTATTCAAATGTCCCAGTTCACCGCCCACCCGTTGCTTGAGAAAGTACGGGTAATGACCGCGAGCCAGCATGTCACGACAGTGATTGGACTCGATCATCAACGCATCGAGGTCCCGATAGCCGTCCAGCACCTTGTCGCAATACGAACCCAGGTCGGTCAACAGGCCGAAGCGCCGCTCACCGTCACTGAAGACATACTGCGTCGGTTCCTGTGCATCGTGGGCCACGGCAATGACACCGATGCTCAAGTCGCCGATTTGCAGTTGCTCGCCGCCGGCCAGAAAGCCTGCGGGTTCAATCGGTTTGCGCATCCCGCGCAAGGTCCCGCGACTGAGGTAGACAGGCAGATTGTAGCGCCGAGACAGCAAACCCACGCCATGCACGTGGTCGGCATGTTCGTGGGTCACGAGTATCGCGCTCAGCTGCGCAGGGTTCACACCCAGGCGCAGCAGGCGTTTTTCGGTTTCCCGCAGGGAAAAACCACAATCCACCAATACGTACGTATCAGCGCTGGATATCAGCGTGCCATTCCCTTGACTGCCGCTGCCGAGAACGGCAAAACGCATAGGATCAGCCCAGGTTGTCCTGAATCTTGCTCAACACTTTACGCGCTACCTCTGGCGGCGCCACGGTGTTGATGTTTTTCTCGACGGTGACCTGGACGTTCTCGCCAACCTTGCTCAGGCGAACCTGATAACGCTCGGCGCGGGCATCCAGCTCTTCCTTGCTCGGCGCGCTGCCGAACAGGCTGCTCAAGAAGCCTGGCTTGTCGTCTTTCTTCTCGGCTTTTTCGGCCAGGTTGATGTAGTACAGGCCCAGGCTGCGGTTGATGTCTTCAACACGCCATTCGCCTTGTTCCAGCGCACGACCGACGCTCGACCAGGCACGATCCAGGTCGGTACCGACGTTCAGCACAGGGTTGCCGCTGCCGTCTTCGCTTAGGCTGACACGGCTTGGCGCGTCGAAATCACGTGAAGCCAGCATGGAAACCGAACCGCCCTTCTCCGAGATACGGCTCATGCTCGCGAGCATGTCGTCGACCAGTGCCGCGTCCAGGCCAGTGTTGACCGAACGGTTGGTGAAAGCCACGTCAGCGGTACTGCCGGCAGGACGCTCGGCGCTGACCACATAGACTTCACTGGTGTTGCGCTGCACGCCCGGCTCGATGCGCACCCGCACGCGGGTTTCGCTGTCCGTGCTGACGCCGGCCGCGCTCAGGCGTTTGCCCATGGCGGCGGACAGTTCGTCGGAATGCTGCCAGGTGGTGGTGAATTCGCCGGTTTGCGGACGTTGTTCATCCAGACGAAAGCCGTTGTCCTGAAAGAACTGAACGGCCACAGGCCAGACTTCGGCCGGCGGGTTCTGCGCCAGGATGGAGCTGGAGCCGCCGCTCTTCTGCAGGGTGTAGGGGCTGGCGTCCGCAGCCGCCGTCAGTGGCTGCGGACGAGGCACGGTGTACTCGCCCTTCTCAGTGTCATCAGCCACGTTGCGCGGGATCGGCAACAGCGGATCCAGACGCTTGGCGGTACGGACATCCTGCGGTATTTGCATCGGTGCAGTCTGTTGCGCTTGCAGGTAATCGCTACCACGGTCACGGAAATAACCTTCCGGGCCCCAGACCCATCCACAGCCACTGGTGCTGGAGATAATCAAGGCAAGTGCGGAAAGTCCGGCCATTCGCTTCATGCGTTGTACTTCCTCAATTAAACCAGGACGCTGCACTGGCGCAGGGCCGTGCGCAGCGTTTCGTGACAAGGTGCGCTCAGCCAGGTCAACGGCAGGCGAATGCCTTCGTGCATCAGGCCCATTTCAACCAAAGCCCACTTCACCGGAATCGGGTTGGCTTCGATGAACAGGTCCTTGTGCAACGGCATCAGTTTTTCGTTGATTGCCCGTGCAGTCACGGCATCACCCTTGAGGGCGGCCTCGCACAGATCGGCCATTTCCCGCGGAGCGACGTTGGCGGTGACGGAGATGTTGCCCTTGCCGCCCATCAGGATCAGCTCGACCGCGGTCGGATCATCGCCGGACAGGACGATGAAGTCCTTGCTTACGCCATCGAGGATGGCTTTGGCGCGCTTGAGGTCGCCAGTCGCTTCCTTGATACCGATGATGTTCGGCACGGTGGACAGGCGGATCACGGTCTCGGCCTGCATGTCGCAGGAGGTGCGGCCGGGAACGTTATAGAGAATCTGCGGAATGTCGACCGCTTCGGCGATGTGCTTGAAGTGCAGGTACAGGCCTTCCTGGGTCGGCTTGTTGTAGTACGGCACGACCAGCAGGCAGGCGTCGGCGCCGGCTTCCTTGGCATTGCGGGTCAACTCGACGGCTTCGCGGGTCGAATTGGCGCCGGTACCGGCGATCACCGGAATGCGGCCATTGACCTGCTTGACCACGGCGCGGATGACTGCGATGTGCTCGTTGACGTCGAGGGTTGCCGATTCGCCGGTGGTACCGACGGCGACAATGGCATGGGTGCCGTTTTCAAGGTGGAAGTCCACGAGTTTGCTGAGGCTGTCCCAGTCAAGACGCCCCTGTGCATCCATGGGTGTGACCAGTGCCACCATACTGCCCGCAATCATGAAACCGCTCCTGCCGGAAAAAGAGAGCCGTAATGGTACTGGCGCCAAGATGCTTGCACAAGCGAAGTACTGTGCTGCCGCCATTCCCCTTGGCGCCGGTTTTCGCTACCCTTCAGACTTTGATCGATACAGACAAGCTCGTCCGTCGGGTTTCAGCCTCCATTTTCGGCATCACAAGCCCTGGTCCAGCGTTGCCACGCCTCGCTCCCGCCCTGCCGGAGCACGTCGCAACCTGTCACTTGGGGCTTTCTGAGTTCGCATCCGCAGGCTCGCTCCCGATAATTCAGCCCTTTGACGTATCGACCGCTCATCGCTTTAGGAATGCTGCATGTCCACCCCCACAGTTCGCGAACAATTCCTTGTCATCAGTGCCCTCGGCGCCAACCCCATGGAGCTGACCAACGTCCTGTGCCGCGCCAGCCATGAAAACCGCTGCGCCGTGGTCACTTCTCGCCTGACCCGTCATGGCGAATGCAGTGCGCTGGTGCTGGAAATCTCCGGTAGCTGGGATGCCCTGGCACGCCTGGAAGGCAGCCTGCCAGTGCTGGCCAAGCGGCATGCGTTCACGGTCAACGTGGTGCGCAGCGCCGCCCTGGAAAACCGCCCCCAGGCCCTGCCGTACGTCGCTTATGTCAGCTCGGCCTACCGCTCGGACATCATCAACGAGCTGTGCCAGTTCTTCATGGACCACAATGTCGAGCTGGAAAACCTGACCTGCGACACCTATCAGGCTCCGCAGACCGGCGGCACCATGCTCAACGCCACGTTTACCGTGACCTTGCCGGCCGGCGTGCAAATCAGCTGGCTGCGCGATCAGTTCCTGGATTTTGCCGACGCGCTGAACCTCGATGCCCTGATCGAACCCTGGCGCCCACAGAACCCAATGTAAGGAAGCTTTCATGGCCGTTGCCATCGACCAACCGGTAGCCGATTTCCAAGCCCCCGCCACCAGCGGGCACACCGTCAGCCTCGCTGGCCTGAAAGGCAAGCAGGTGCTGATCTACTTCTACCCCAAGGACAGCACGCCGGGTTGCACGACCGAGGGGCAAGGCTTTCGTGATCAGTACGCAGCGTTCAAGGCCGCCAATACCGAAGTGTTCGGTGTGTCTCGCGACAGCCTGAAATCCCACGAGAACTTCAAATGCAAGCAGGAATTCCCCTTTGAGCTGATCAGCGACAAGGACGAAGCCATCTGCCAGCTGTTCGACGTGATCAAGCTGAAAAAGCTCTACGGCAAGGAATACATGGGCGTGGATCGCAGCACCTTCCTGATCGACGCCAAAGGCGTGCTGCGCCAGGAATGGCGCGGCGTGAAGGTGCCGGGGCATGTTGATGCGGTGCTGGTTGCTGCTCAGGCCCTCAACAAAGCCTGATTTCTTCGAGGCCTGTTCCGACGCTATCGCGAGCAGGCTCGCTCCCACAGTTGACCGAGTTGTTTTGACTGACGCGATCTGATGTGGGAGCGAGCCTGCTCGCGAAGAGGCAATCAGCCTCACTGAAGAATTAAAGCAGCGGCGCCACCTCCGGCTCCTTGCGCGGCCACGCATCCAGCACGGCCTTGAACAGCGTCGCCAGGGGAATCGCGAAGAACACACCCCAGAACCCCCACAAGCCACCAAACAGCAACACCGCGCAGATGATCGCCACCGGGTGCAGGTTGACCGCCTCCGAGAACAGCAATGGCACCAGCACGTTGCCGTCCAGCGTCTGAATGATCCCGTAGACCGCCATCAGATAAATGAACTGATCGCTCCAGCCCCACTGGAACAGCGCAATCAGAAACACGGGCACGGTCACCACCACGGCGCCGACATAAGGCACCACCACCGAAATTCCCACCAGCAGAGCCAGCAGCGCCGCGTAGTTCAGTTCAAGAACAACAAAGGCGATGTAGGTCACGCCACCGCAAATGATGATTTCGATGACCTTGCCGCGAATGTAATTGGCGATCTGCCGGTTCATTTCATGGGCCACCCGGGTGATCAACGCCCGCTCACGGGGCAGGTAACCGCGCACCCACTGGCCGATCATGGCCCGATCCTTGAGGAAGAAAAACACCAGGATCGGCACCAGCACCAGGTAGATCATGATGTTCACCAGCAAAGGCAGGCTCGACAGCGAGAACGTCAGTGCCCACTGACCAAACTTGCCGATTTCGCCCCGCGCCACTTCGATGGCCCGCAATACTTGCTCATCGGATACCAGGTGCGGATAACGCTCGGGCAGCAGCAACAACAGCGACTGCCACTTGGCAAGCATGCCGGGCAACTCGTTGAACAACGTGATCAGTTGGTGCCACAGCAACGGCACGACAACCACGATGAATACCAGCAACAGCCCCATGAATAACGCAAAGACCAGCCCCACCGCGGCCCAACCCGGCACGCGCAGGCGCTCGAGGGCCACCACCAGCCCCTGCATCAGGTACGCCAGCACCATCCCGGCGAGTACCGGCGCCAGCATACCGCCCAAGGTCAGTACGACGGTGAATGCCAGAAACAGCAGGACAGCCAGCACCACCGCTTCTTCATCGGAGAAATAGCGCTGAATCCAGTCGCGTAACACTTTGAACATCAATAATCCTTAGGGGCAAACGCAGCCGAATTCAGGCTTTTTTCAACCAGTAGCGGTAAACACCCGCATCTTCTTCTTCAAGAAGCAGGGTATGACCGGCCAATCGGGCAAAGGTGCGAAAGTCGCGCTGCGAACCTGCATCGGTGGCGATGACCTTGAGCACCGCACCACTGGCCAGCCGGTTGAGCTCCATCTTGGCCTTGAGCAACGGCAACGGGCAATTCAGGCCGCTGGCGTCGAGTTCAACGTCATGCTCTACAGCGTCGGTCATTGCATCACTCCGGGTCAGGTGGTTGAGTTGCCTAGAATATCTGGTCGCAACGCCTGTGTCCGGCTACAGTAAGGTCTTTGTCGACTAAGGCTTTGTGCATGACATTTTTGCGCCCTACCCTGCTGACGCTCGCTTGCCTGCTCGCCTCACCGGGCTTTGCCGACGACCTGCCGTCACTCGGCGACGCCAGTTCTGCCATTGTCTCGCCGCAACAGGAATACCAGCTCGGCCGCGCCTGGCTGGCCATGTTGCGCAGCCAGGTTTCACAGCTCAACGATCCGCAACTCAAGAATTACGTGGAATCCAGCGTCTACCGACTGGTGGAGACCAGCCAGGTCACTGACCGGCGCCTGGAGTTCATCCTGATCAACAGCCCGCAGCTCAACGCCTTTGCGGCACCCGGCGGGATCGTCGGGGTCAACGGTGGCCTGTTCCTCTACGCCCAGACCGAAGGCGAATACGCTTCGGTACTGGCGCACGAACTGGCTCACTTGTCGCAACGCCACTTTGCCCGGGGCGTCGAAGCGCAACAACGCATGCAAGTACCGATGATGGCTGCATTGCTGGCCGGCATCGTGGTTGCAGCCGCAGGTGGCGGTAACGCCGGGATTGCAGCCATTGCCGGCACACAGGCCGCAGCCATCCAGGAACAGCGGCGATTCTCCCGCCAGAACGAGCAGGAAGCCGACCGTATCGGCATCCTCAATCTGGAAAAGGCCGGTTACGATCCCCGCTCGATGCCCAGCATGTTCGAGCGCCTGGGGCGTCAGTACCGCTACGATGCCAAGCCACCGGAATTTCTGCTGACTCACCCGGTCACCGAATCGCGTATCGCCGACACCCGCAACCGCGCCGAACAGTTTCCAAAGGGAGGTATCGAAGACAGCATGCGCTACCAACTGATCCGCGCACGCGTTCAACTGATCTATGAAGAAACCCCGGGACTTGGCGCCAAGCGCTTCCGCGCCCAGCTCGACGAGAACCCGAAAAACGACGTAGCACGCTACGGCCTGGCGATCGCCCAGATCAAGGGCGGCCAACTGAACGAAGCACGGGAAAACCTCAAGCAGTTGCTGGCCAAGGCACCCAACGAAATCATCTACAACCTGGCTCAGGTGGATCTGGACATCACCAACAATCGCCTGCCCGATGCCCAGTCCCGGGTTGACCGGTTGATGGGCCAATACGCTGGCAACTACCCGCTGAACCAGATTCGAGTCGACCTGCTGCTCAAGCAGAACCGTACTGCGGATGCGGAGAAAGCCCTCGAAGGCCTGCTCAAGTCCCGCCCGGATGATCCGGACGTGTGGTATCAGGTTGCCGAGACACGCGGCCTGTCAGGCAATATCATCGGCTTGCATCAGGCTCGCGCCGAATACTTTGCACTGGTCGGGGACTATAAACAGGCCATTCAGCAACTGGACTTCGCCAAACGCAAGGCCGGCACGAACTTCCCGCTGTCTTCGCGGATCGACGCACGGCAACGTGAGCTGATGGAACAAGAGCGCATGATCAAGGACATGATGGGCTGACGCCCTCGCAGACAAAAAGTCCGGACACAAAAAAACCGCCTCTTTCGAGGCGGTTTTTTATTCAACCAACTACCGGGTTATTCAGCCAGTTTGAAGGTGATGAAGCTCGCTCGACCCTGACGCAGTACCCGCATCGACACCGAGCGGTTCTTTGGCAGCGCCTTGGCGATGTCCGCGAACTCCTTGGTGGAACCGATGGCCTGGTTGTTCAGGTGGGTGATCACATCACCCGGCTGCAAGCCGATCATGGCGGCAGGACCGTCCTGCACTTCCTTGATCATCACACCGCCTTTGAGGTCATAGGTTTTCTTCTGGTCGTCAGTCAACTCGACCACAGAAACACCGAGGCGATTGCTACTGCGCTCGATGCTGGATTTTGGCTCGGCATCCAGCTCTTTAGCTTCTTCCGGAATGGCACCGACGGTCAGCTCGACTTTCTTGCGCTTGCCGTCACGAATCACTTCCAGATTGGCTTTTGCGCCAGCCTTCAACGCACCAACGAGATGCGGCAGGTCGGCCGACATGACGATTGGCTGACCGTTCATGCTCAGGATCACGTCGCCGACTTGCAGGCCACCCTTGGCAGCCGGGCCATCATCCTGAATCTGAGCAACCAGCGCACCCGCCGGCTTCTCCAGACCGAACGACTCGGCCAGGTCCTTGCTGACTTCCTGAATCACGACACCCAGCCAGCCTCGGCTGACTTTTCCACCGGATTTCAGCTGATTGGAAACATCCATGGCCACGTCGATCGGGATCGCAAACGACACACCCATGAAGCCACCGGAGCGGGTGTAGATCTGCGAGTTGATCCCGACCACCTCACCGTTCAGGTTGAACAGCGGGCCGCCCGAGTTACCCGGGTTGATCGGTACGTCGGTCTGGATGAACGGTACATAGTTTTCGTTCGGCAGGCTGCGACCGACGGCACTGACGATGCCCTGGGTCACCGTGTGGTCAAAGCCGAATGGCGAACCAATCGCGACAACCCATTGGCCAGCCTTCAGGTCCTGGGATTTACCGAGCTTCAGCACTGGCAGATCCTTGCCTTCGATTTTCAGCAGCGCCACGTCGGAACGTGGATCGGTACCGATCAGCTTGGCTTTCATTTCGCTGCGATCAGCCAGGCGGACGAGGATTTCGTCAGCATCGGCGATCACGTGGTTGTTGGTCAGGATATAGCCATCAGTAGAGATGATGAAACCCGACCCCAGGGAAGTTGCCTCGCGCTGACGGTCGCGAGGTGAACGCGATTGCGGCGGCATGCCTCGCTCGAAGAATTCGCGCAGCATAGGCGGCAAGCCTTCGAGGTCGGGCATTTGCTGGCTGACTTGGCGATCCGGCAGCTTTTGCGTGGTACTGATGTTCACGACCGCAGGCGAGGCCTGTTCGACCAGTTGCGTAAAGTCAGGCAATTCGACCGCTTGGGCGGTGACCGCCTGACCAAGCACCAGTACGGTGGCAATAATGGAAAGGTAGGACTTCAAGCGTGGTATCGACATACGGCTCCCGTTACGACGAGCATGGTTAAGCGATATGGAGCAAGAAACACCGGGAACAATACGCCGGTATTTTTGTTCCGGGAACAACAAACAAGGCCAGAGCCGAGGGACTCTGACCTATATGAAATTTACGGGATTTTAGCAAATTGAAATGCTCACGAAACATTTCGAATTCAGCTCACTGCTTGGTCGCAGCGGCGTCGGTACGCATCGAAAGCGCTATCCGCTCAGCGGTACCGACCGGTATCTCACCGACGACGGTCACCATCATCTCACCCTGTGCCGTGGTCAAGCGCCGGGAAACCGCAACGGTCGGCCCCAACTGAGTGCGGGTATCGGTGACTGTTGCGCCATTGAGCGGCTCGAGGAATACCGAAAAGCGCGTCAGACCATCGTCATACATCAGGCTATTGACCTGGGTTTTGGTCTCCGGATCCTTGCGAGCGGTGCTGCTGGTCAGCTCGAAGCCGGGCGGCAACCAGTCGGAACGCCAGACCTGGGCAGCCTTGACGGCAGAAGCCTTGTCACTTTCGAGATTGACGGGCTTGCAATCATTACTGGCCTGCAGGTCTTTTTCGGAAGGAACGTCAGCGGTATCCAGTTGCGTAAACTGGAAACGCTCCAACAACCGTCCCTTGTCGTCCAATAGCAAAGACTTCAGAGGCAGGCCGGTTTCTTTATCCAGATGCAGTTCAAAACCGTAGCGGTGTTGATCGCGGGGTGTCAGCGATACGATCACCGCCGAACGCCCGGCGACACGCGACTTGCCGATGACAGCGAGGTCATACCAATTCTTGAGCTTTTGAGGATCAAGTGCACGGGCCGCGGAGTTCGGGGAGTCCCCAAGCCCTGCTATCAGCGTGCCACTGACGCATTGGGTTTGCCCATCAATGCGAACGACTTCCTGAGCGGAGCCGTCGAGCTGGATCAAACGCTCGCGGACTTTTCCATCCTGGACACGGTGCCAGATGTTATGGGTAGAAAAACTACCGTTACGCTCGTAGACGAAAGTACCCTGAAAGCTTTGCTGTTGCTCTGCCTGGCCCAGGCGGGTCAACCAGTCCTGGGCATCATCGGCTTGGGCTGGAACGATGAACCAGCCGCTGAGCAGAAGCGAAAGTAGAGGTATGGCGCGCATGATCCTCCTTAACGGTTTTCCAGACTTGCGGCACGAGCGTACGGCAGAGCGCTCTCAGTACCTTTCAGTGCAGCCTGTTGTGCATGTTGGCGCAAGTAGCCTGGCAGACGCTGATCGTGCCACCCTGGCTGACCTTGCAAAACGCCGTTGGCCATTGGGCCAGTAGCTTGCGAACTCTCATTGTAGCCTGCGAGAACAGCAGGGCCTTTTACTTGAGGAACGGCCAGTCCGGGTTGACTGGATTGCTGGGCCAATTCGACACCGGCGATCTCGTCCTGGTTGTACAGACGCACACCGGCCAGTACCGCCAGGGTCACGGAAGCTGCGACCGCCAGACGACCCAGGCTGCGCCATGGACCACGGGAAGGTTTTGCCGGCACGGCTTCGTCAGCCAGAGCAGCAGAAACAGCCGCCGCGATGTCCAGACGTGGAAGCAGCAGATCCTTGTGCATCACTGCCCGAGCGATCTGATAACGAGCCCAGGTTTCACGGGTTTCAACA
Organism: Pseudomonas sp. P5_B3; assembly: GCF_056400405.1. NCBI lineage: Bacteria > Pseudomonadati > Pseudomonadota > Gammaproteobacteria > Pseudomonadales > Pseudomonadaceae > Pseudomonas > Pseudomonas sp. P5_B3. The sequence continues at coordinate 14,055 of NZ_JBFULI010000016.1, forward strand.
TCGTCACAGGCATTCAATACCCGACGCAATTCAAGTTCGTCCGCTTCGTTATCCATCACTGCGGACAGCGATTCCTGCAGGGCTTCACGACTCATGGCGTTCCTCTCTTGGCTGTCGCCGCTGTCTTTAGTTTTCCTGCAACAACGGCTGCAGGGCTTTATCGATGGCCTCCCGGGCGCGGAAGATCCGGGAGCGCACGGTGCCTACCGGACATTGCATGACGCTCGCAATGTCCTCGTAACTCAGACCATCAAACTCACGTAAAGTTAAAGCCGTACGTAAATCTTCCGGCAGTTGCTGAATGGTTCGATGGACGGTGCCTTCGATCTCATCCCGCAGCAAAGCCCGTTCTGGCGACTCGAGATCCTTGAGGCCATGATCGCCATCGTAGAACTCTGCATCCTCGGAACTGACATCGCTATCCGGCGGCCGACGGCCGCGTGAAACCAGATAGTTTTTCGCCGTGTTGATGGCGATGCGGTAAAGCCACGTATAAAACGCGCTGTCTCCGCGAAAATTTCCAAGTGCACGGTACGCCTTGATAAAGGCTTCTTGTGCCACATCCTGGGCTTCATGGGTGTCGTGCACAAAACGCACGATCAACCCGAGAATTTTGTGCTGGTATTTCAGCACTAGCAGATCGAAAGCACGCTTGTCGCCGCGCTGAACGCGCTCGACCAGTTGCTGATCCTCTTCCTGGGTTAGCATGAACACTCCTCGATGAGCTCGGAGGAGGCTTGCAGAAGTAATCCACCAGACTTGCAAACATAGACTCGGGCTTTTCGCAAAAGTTCTCCCCCTCCAGGCAAGTTTCCTGCGGGCTCTGATTTGGCACGCACGAAAAGCGCAGCACGAGTTGACCCGGCTGCGCGGATAATCTTGTCATCGGACTCTTCAGCAAGGATCAAACCGCAATCCCGCACTGAAGCCGACGCTGTCCCTTGTTTCAGGCAACCGTCTATTGATCTTGGCCCTTTGGCAAAAGTTCCAAATATTTATAGCGGCGCCGCCCCGACATTGTGCAACCGTGAAGGGAAAAACACTGTTAAATCGGCGATACAGTCATTCTCGCGCCCAACGGGCAGAAAAACATCCGACGAAGCGTCCGATGTTTTGCGTCACAGTAGTTTCACAATGCCATGCCAGCTCGGGTATTGTGCCGCTCCCCCCCTCTATATACTAGTAGGCTGTGCGGCTGCCTTGACTCGCCTGTCCAGCTGCGCCACCCCCGACCCGGGTCGCTTTGAGCGGAATCCTGAAATGAGCCAACAGTTTCAACACGATGTTCTGGTAATTGGCAGCGGTGCTGCCGGTTTGAGCCTTGCGCTGACCTTGCCCGGTCATTTGCGCATTGCCGTACTGAGCAAGGGCAACCTCGCCAATGGCTCGACGTTCTGGGCCCAGGGCGGCGTTGCGGCCGTGCTGGATGACACCGATACCGTTGAATCCCATGTCGATGACACGCTCAATGCGGGCGGCGGCCTGTGCCATGAGGACGCCGTGCGCTTTACCGTCGAGCACAGCAAGGAAGCCATTCAGTGGCTGATCGACCAGGGCGTGCCCTTTACCCGCGATGAACAGTCGGGTAACGAAGATGGCGGCTTTGAGTTCCACCTGACCCGCGAGGGCGGCCACAGCCATCGGCGCATCATCCACGCCGCCGATGCCACGGGTGCAGCCATTTTCACTACCCTGCTCGACCAGGCCAGGAAACGACCCAACATCGAACTGCTGGAACAGCGAGTGGCGGTTGACCTGATTACGGAGAAACGCCTGGGACTCGAAGGCGATCGCTGCCTCGGTGCTTATGTGCTCAATCGCGCCACCGGCGAAGTCGACACCTACGGCGCCCGTTTCGTGATCCTCGCCTCCGGTGGTGCGGCCAAGGTTTACCTGTACACCAGTAACCCCGACGGCGCCTGCGGCGATGGCATCGCCATGGCCTGGCGCTCGGGCTGCCGGGTGGCGAACCTGGAATTCAACCAGTTCCACCCCACTTGCCTGTATCACCCGCAAGCCAAGAGCTTCCTGATCACCGAAGCCCTGCGAGGCGAAGGCGCCCACCTGAAGCTGCCCAACGGCGAGCGCTTCATGCAACGCTTCGATCCACGGGCAGAGTTGGCTCCACGGGACATCGTCGCCCGGGCCATCGACCATGAAATGAAGCGCCTGGGCGTCGATTGCGTCTATCTGGACATCAGCCACAAGCCCGAAGCTTTCATCAAGACGCACTTCCCGACGGTGTACGAACGCTGCCTGGAATTTTCCATCGACATCACCAAGCAACCGATTCCAGTGGTCCCGGCAGCACACTACACCTGCGGTGGTGTGATGGTCGATCAACAGGGCCGCACCGACGTGCCGGGTCTGTACGCCATTGGCGAAACCAGTTTCACCGGCCTGCACGGCGCCAATCGCATGGCCAGCAACTCGTTGCTGGAATGTTTCGTTTATGCCCGCTCGGCGGCCGCGGACATTCTCGAACAGTTGCCCCGGATTCCGATGCCAGTCCCCCTTCCCGCCTGGGATGCGAGCCAGGTCACCGATTCCGATGAAGACGTGATCATTGCGCACAACTGGGATGAGTTGCGGCGATTCATGTGGGACTACGTCGGCATCGTGCGCACCAACAAGCGTCTGCAGCGGGCGCAACACCGCGTGCAATTGCTGCTGGATGAAATCGACGAGTTCTACAGCAACTACAAGGTCAGCCGGGATTTGATCGAGCTGCGCAACCTGGCTCAAGTGGCCGAGCTGATGATTCTGTCGGCCATGGAGCGCAAGGAAAGCCGTGGCCTGCATTACACCCTCGACTACCCGAACCTGCTGCCGGTCGCGCTGGACACTATTCTGGTGCCGCCCACCTACGTCGGCTGAACTTGAGCCGGACCCGCAGGCGTCGGTGCACATCCGCCGCCTGCGCATCCCGGGGCACGCAAATGGCCCTGACCCGGCGCTCGCCACGCAATCGAAAACGCAGTACCACCACCAACGGCAGCGCCAGGCTGTCCGGCCTCAGTTGCACGGGCTGCCAGCCCCCGGCCCGACTCCACAACTGCCAGCCATCGGCATCACGCCGCAAGCCGCAAAATGCCTGCGGGTGCGTCAGCAAGATCTGCCGGGGCAACAGCCAGACTCCGTGAGCCACGCACAGCGCGACGCCAAGCGAGCTGGCCCAGAGCGGAATTGACAGTAAAAACAACGAACCCAACGCGAACAGCTGGGCCAGAAGATACGCCGCCAGCAAGTGCCGTGAGGCATGCCAGCGGCATTCGAACGAGTTACTTGGGCTGGACACGGTCCAGGATCATGCGAACCATGCGCTGCAGTTCAGGATCTTCGGATTCGCTGCGTTCCATGAACCAGCCGAACATGTCCTGATCTTCGCATTCGAGCAACCTGACGTAGCAGGCGCGATCAACCTCGTTGAGGTGCGGGTAAACCTCTTTCACAAACGGCACCAGCAGCACGTCAAGCTCAAGCATGCCGCGGCGGCTGTGCCAGTAGAGGCGGTTCAGTTCAACATCTTCGACCATGGAGCGCTCCTCAAATAGGCCGCAAGTATACAGGCCCGCGCTCCGTCGAACAGTCGGCTTTGGTCGGGCACCGGTGATCCTTTGTGAACTACCCATTTCGAAGGCGCCCCCTTATGATGTCCGCCAGACTCTTTACCCTGCGATGACCCATGGCCGATTCTGCTTTTTTCTGCACGCTTTCTCATGAAGGTGTTCTCGCGGTCCGCGGCGCGGACGCCAGCAAATTCCTGCAAGGCCAACTGACCTGCAATCTCAACTACCTGAGCGATTCCCGGGCCAGCCTCGGTGCGCGCTGCACCCAGAAAGGCCGGATGCAATCGAGTTTCCGCATCCTGCTCGAAGGGGATGGCGTGGTCCTGGCCATGGCCACTGAATTGCTCGAACCGCAACTGGCGGACCTGAAAAAATACGCGGTGTTTTCCAAGTCGAAACTGACCGATGAAAGTGCCGCCTGGGTCCGCTTCGGCATTGACCATGGCGACGCCGCCCTGGCCAGCCTCGGTCTGGGCCTGCCGGCAGAAACCGACAGCGTCGTGCGCAACGATGGACTGATCGCCATCCGTGTCTCGCCGCAACGCGCCGAGTTGTGGGTTGCCGCCGGTCAAGCCAATGCGGTCAAAGGCAAGCTATCGGCGGTGCTGAGCGAAGCTGATCTGAATCAATGGCTGCTGGGCCAGGTCCGCGCAGGGATCGGCCAGGTCATGCCGGGTACCCGCGAGTTGTTCATCCCGCAGATGCTCAACCTGCAAGCGGTCGGTGGCGTGAGTTTCAAGAAAGGTTGCTACACCGGGCAGGAAATCGTCGCGCGCATGCAGTACCTGGGCAAACTCAAGCGCCGTCTGTATCGCCTGCAACTGGCTGCCAGCGAATTGCCTGAGCCGGGTACCCCGCTGTTTTCCCCGACCCACGGCAGTTCCATCGGCGAAGTGGTGCTGGCTGCCCGCGCCGGGCAGAACATTGAACTGCTGGCTGTGTTGCAAGCCGAAGCAGCAGACAGTGGAGACATCCACCTGGGCGAGCTCGAAGGGCCGTCCCTGCAGCTGCTCGACCTGCCTTATGAACTGGACCGCGATCGCGAAATCCAGCAATAACGGCAGCATTTGGCGCAACACCTAGAGAGACTACATGAGCGAACTGGCGGAAAAGGTCCAAAAGGATTTGGTTGAGGCCATCAATAACGATGACCTGGTTCTGCCAACGTTACCGGAAGTGGCCCTGCAGATTCGCAAGGCCGCAGAAAACCCGGAAGTCAGCGTCAGTACCCTGAGCAAAGTGATCGGCCGCGATACCGCGCTGTCGGCACGCCTGATCAAAGTGGTCAACAGCCCACTGTTGCGCGCGACCCAGGAAGTGACCGATCTGCATACCGCGATCACCCGCCTGGGCATCAACTACAGCTGCAATCTGGCGATCGGCCTGGTCATGGAGCAGATTTTCCATGCCCGCTCCGACGTGGTTGAACAGAAGATGCGCGATGTCTGGCGTAAAAGCCTGGAAATCGCCGGCGTCAGCTACGCCTTGTGCCGCAGCTATACCCGACTCAAGCCCGACCAGGCGGCCCTTGGCGGGCTGGTGCATCAGATCGGCGTGCTGCCGATCCTGACCTACGCCGAAGATCACTATGAGCTGCTGTCCGACCCGGTCAGCCTCAACCATGTGATCGACCAGATTCATCCGCTGATCGGCGAAAAACTGCTCAGGGTCTGGGAATTTCCCGACATGCTGGTGCAAGTGCCGCAGCTGTACCTGAACTTCAAACGCCAGTCTGCGCAGGTCGATTATGTGGATCTGGTGCAAGTGGCCAGCCTGTATTGCCACAAAGACACCGACCATCCGATCTCGCGCATCGATCCCTTCAGCGTGCCTGCTTTCGTCAAACTCGGGATCGATCCGGACGACAAGGCGATGTGTGCTGACCTGGAAGAAACACGCTCGATGTTTTACTGATCCAAAACCGCGCCGCCCCCATCGCGAGCAAGCTCGCTCCCACAGGATTTGTGGTGCTGCATAGATCCAGTGTGGGAGCGAGCTTGCTCCGGGCGGCGTTCCGACGATGGGACCAGAACAAGCCCCATCAATCTCCCGCAATAAAACTCACCCGCACCTTCAACCCTGCGTGCTCACCGTCGTGCAGGCTGATCTGCGCCAGATGCGCGCGGCAGATCTCACCGACAATCGCCAACCCCAACCCTGAACCGGCCACTTGCTGATTGCGTCGGTAAAAGCGCTCGAATACCCGATCGCGTTCCTCAAGAGGAATGCCGGGGCCATCGTCTTCGACTTCCAGCACTGCCGGCGCCGAAACGCGCAAAATCACGTTGCCACCCGGTGGCGTGTGAGCCAGTGCGTTATCCACCAGATTGCTCAGCAGTTCGTTCAATAACGTCGGTTCGCCCCGCAACCAGACGGGTTCATCCGCTTCCAGCGCCAGCGCGATGCCGCGCTTGTGGGCCAGCGGCGCCATGGCCATACCCAGGTCCCGAGCCAACTGACTGAGGTCGAGTAACTGCGCGCCGCCCTCGGCGATCGCCCGGGCGCCATTTTCGACCCGAGCCAGGGAAAGCAACTGATTGGCCAGATGAGTCAGGCGATCAGTGCCTTGGGCGGCGGTCTCCAGGGTGCTGCGCCAGGTGTCGGGCTCGGCCGAACGCATGCCCAGCTCCAGTCGCGCCTTGAGTGCTGCCAATGGCGTGCGCAGTTCGTGGGCGGCTTCGGCAATGAATTGCGCCTGCTTCTCGAACTGTCCGCGCAAGCGCTCGGTAAAGTGATTGAGGGCGCGCACCAGCGGCCACAATTCGCGCTGCACTTCCACCAGCGGCAAGGGGCGCAGATCGTCCGGCTGGCGCTCTTCCACCGCCGTGCGCAAGCGCTCAAGCGGACGTAACGCGGCACTCACCGCAAACCACACCAGCATCAACGCACCGATTGCCAGCATGCCCAGGCGCAGCAACGTATCCGCCGCCAGACTGCGGGCCATGCTGACGCGCGCTTCATCGGTTTCCGCCACGCGAATTTCCGCCATGCCGTTCATGTTCGGCTCACTCACGGGCTTGAGCAGGCTCACCACTCGCACGTTCTGCCCGCGGTACTGGGCGTTGTAGAAACGTGCCAGCGCCGGATAGTCATCAGTGCGCGGCGTTCCCGGCGGTGGCGCGGGCAGGTTTTCGTAACCGGAAATCAGCTTCTGATTGATGTCGTTGACCAGGTAGAAAATTCGCCCGGCACTGTCGTAGGCAAAAGTATCGAGGGCCACGTAGGGCACGTCGGCACTCAGGGAGCCATCGCGCTGGGAGACGCCGGCGGCGATGGTCCGCGCCGACGCCAGCAGGGTCCGGTCATAAGCCGTGTCGGCGGCTTCACGACCGTTCCAGTAGGCGCTCAATCCGCTGGCCAGCATCAACACCACCAGCAACAGCGCCAGGTTCCAAAGCAACCGCCAGCGCAGACTGCTCGGACTATGCATCGCGGCTTTCCAGCAAGTAACCGAGGCCGCGGAAGGTCACGATGGCGACCGGTTGGCCATCGAGTTTCTTGCGCAGGCGGTGCACGTAGATTTCGATCGCATCGGGGCTGGCCTCTTCATCGAGACCGAACACCTGCGAGGCCAGTTGCTCCTTGCTCATCACCCGACCGGGGCGCGCGATCAGGGCTTCGAGCACGGCTTGCTCGCGGGAGGTCAGGGTCAGCAACTCTTCGCCGAGGGTGAAGCGCCGGGTTTCCAGGTCATAGGCCAGCACACCGCAACGCTGAATGCGCTCACCACCCAGCACGCTGCGGCGCAACAAGGCTTTGACCCGGGCTTCGAGTTCGGTCAGTTCAAATGGCTTGGCCAGGTAGTCGTCGGCGCCGAGGTTCAGGCCGTGGACCCGGTCCTTGACGTCGCTGCGGGCGGTCAGCATCAACACCGGCAGGTTCTTGCCCCGCGCCCGCAAGCGCGCCAGCACTTCGAAACCATCCATGCGCGGCAAGCCGACGTCGAGGATCGCCATGGCGTATTCCTCGCTGCCCAGCGCCAGGTCGGCTGCCACGCCATCGTGCAGAACGTCCACGGTCAGCCCGGTGCTCTTGAGCGCCTGAGCGACACTTTCGGCGAGCTGCAGATGGTCTTCGACGAGCAGAACACGCATGGATCTTTACCTCATTCAGGGATGGTCGACGCCATTCTTTGGCGCGGAGTTTACAGCGGCATCCGTCGCTGTGAAGCCCGAAAAATCGTGAAAGCCTTCTGAAAGGTTAGCGAAAGGTTAGCCCGTTAGAGTCGGACCACGGACAGTTTCGACTGCCGTCGCTGCAGCCACACAGCGATACGAAAAACGCCTCGAAGCGTTTTCGACAAATAAGAACAATAAACGGAGTAAGTCATCCATGCAGTCCCTGCAGACCCAGGCTATCGCGCCTGCCCGCCTCTCCCGTTTCAGCCACGCTGCGCTTGCCAGCGCTGCCGCCCTTGCCGGTTTTTCACCGTTGAGCCAGGCCGCATTCTTTGACAACAGCTCGGCCACTTTCGAAACCCGCAACATGTACTTCAATCGCGATTATCGCGACGGTACCAGTGCCCAACAGTCCAAGCGTGACGAGTGGGCCCAGGGTTTCATGCTCAATCTGAAATCAGGCTACACCGACGGCACCGTGGGGTTCGGTGTCGATGCGCTGGGCATGATGGGGGTCAAGCTCGATTCAAGCCCTGACCGCACCGGTACCGGCCTGCTGCCGACTGACGATGGGCGAGCCGTCGACGAATACTCCAAACTCGGCCTGACCGGCAAAGTGAAAATCTCCGCCAGCGAGCTGAAAATCGGCACCCTGATTCCGGAACTGCCGATCCTCAAACCCAACGATGGGCGCATCCTGCCGCAGACGTTTGAGGGCGGCATGCTGACCTCCAGGGAAATCAAGAGCCTGACCTTCACCGGCGGGCGTCTGGACAAGGCCAAGGATCGCGACAGCACCGACTTCGAGGACATCGCCCTCAACAACAAGAACGGCCGCTTCGCTGGCACCGTGGCCGGCAAGCACTTCGACTTTGGCGGCGTGGACTACAAGTTCACCGACAAAATCACCGGCAGCTACCACTTCGCGCAACTCGATGAAGTCTACAACCAGCACTATCTCGGGCTGGTTGCTGCGCAGCCGTTCGGCCCTGGCACCTTTGCCAGCGACCTGCGATTTGCCATCAGTGATGACCAGGGCGAGGCCCGCGGCGGCCCGATCGACAACAAGTCCCTCAACGGTCTGGTGAGTTACGCCTTGAGCGGGCATAAGTTCAGCGCGGGCTACCAGCACATGTCCGGCGACAGCGCGTTCCCCTATGTGGATGGCAGCGACCCGTATCTGGTGAACTTCGTGCAGATCAACGACTTTGCCGGCGCCCAAGAGCGCTCCTGGCAAGCGCGTTATGACTTCGACTTCGTCACCCTCGGCGTCCCCGGCCTGACCTTCATGAGCCGTTACGTGAGCGGTGACAACATCAAGCTCAAGAACGGTGACGAAGGCAAAGAATGGGAACGCAACAGCGAGATTAAATATGTTGTACAAAGCGGCGCGCTCAAGGATGTCGCCGTGCGTCTGCGCAATGCCACCTACCGTTCCAACTACTCCGCTCGCGATGCCGATGAAGTGCGTCTGCTGGTGAGCTATAGCGTTGCCCTTTGGTAATTCAGTACGTCAATAACAACAACTCCCAAGGAGACTTGAATGAACCTGTCAATGCGTAAACTAGCCCTCGCCGCCAGCGTCCTGCTGCTCACCGGCCAAGCGCTCGCCGAACCCAAACGTCCGGAATGCATCGCCCCGGCCTCGCCCGGCGGTGGTTTCGACCTGACCTGCAAACTGGCGCAAAGCGCGCTGGTCAACGAAAAACTGCTGACCAAGCCAATGCGCGTGACCTACATGCCCGGCGGTGTCGGCGCGGTAGCGTACAACGCGGTGGTCGCCCAGCGTCCGGCCGATGCCGGCACCCTGGTGGCCTGGTCCAGTGGTTCGCTGCTGAACCTGGCGCAAGGCAAGTTCGGTCGCTTCGATGAAAGCAACGTGCGCTGGCTGGCCGCCGTTGGTACCAGCTATGGCGCCATCGCGGTTAAAAGCGATTCTCCTTACAAGACTCTGGACGATCTGGTCCAGGCACTGAAGAAAGATCCGAGCAAAGTAGTGATCGGTTCCGGCGGCACCGTCGGCAGCCAGGACTGGATGCAAACCGCGCTGATCGCCAAGGCTGCCGGGATCAACCCGCGCGACTTGCGTTACGTTGCCCTCGAAGGTGGCGGCGAGATTGCCACCGCCCTGCTCGGCGGCCACATCCAGGTTGGCAGCACCGACATCTCCGACTCCATGCCGCACATCCAGAGCGGTGACATGCGTTTGTTGGCAGTGTTCTCCGACAAGCGTCTGGACCAGCCGGAAATGAAGGACATTCCGACAGCACGCGAGCAAGGCTATGACATTGTCTGGCCGGTGGTGCGCGGCTTCTACCTCGGGCCAAAAGTCAGCGATGAAGACTACGCCTGGTGGAAAGCGGCCTTCGACAAACTGCTGGCCTCCGAAGACTTCGCCAAGCTGCGCGATCAGCGCGAGCTCTTCCCGTTCGCCATGACCGGCCCGGAGCTGGACACCTACGTGAAGAAGCAGGTCGCGGACTACAAAGTGCTGGCCAAAGAGTTCGGCCTGATCCAGTGATCGTCTCTGTCTAGCGGTTGCGGCTCCGTTTTGGCGGAGCCGCAGCCCAGGAGTTCCTCATGCTCTTACAACGCATTTTTGCTTCGGTGCTGTTGCTGGTCTGTATCGGCCTGGCACTGATGGCGTGGCCGTATCAAGCGGCTTTTTCCTACGAACCGGTGGGACCTCGGGCCTTCCCGTTGTTGATGCTCGGCCTGATGGGCTCGGCACTGTTGTACATGGTGTTCCGTCCTGCGCCGATCAAGCACAGCGATGACGAGCCGCCGCTGGATCGCGAGACCCTGACCAAGATCGGCATCTGCGTAGTGCTGTTGCTGGTATTCGCCGGCACCTTCGAACCCCTGGGCTTCATCGTCGCCAGCATCCTGACCGGTGTGCCGATGGCGCGCCTGTATGGCGGCCGCTGGGTACCCAGCATCGTGATCATCAGCCTGATGGCCGTCGGTCTCTATCTGCTGTTCGACCGCGTGATGGACGTACCGCTGCCCCTCGGCCTGCTCGACGTTCTGGAGAACTGATATGGATACTCTTGGCTATTTGGGTCAGGGCTTCGGCGTCGCGCTGAGCCCGTACAACCTGGTGACCGCACTGTGCGGCACCCTGATCGGCACCGTGGTCGGCCTGTTGCCGGGCCTGGGGCCGATCAACGGCGTCGCACTGTTGATCCCGATCGCATTCGCCCTCGGCCTGCCACCGGAGTCGGCACTGATCCTGCTGGCGGCGGTGTACCTGGGTTGCGAATACGGCGGCCGGATCAGTTCGATCCTGCTGAACATTCCGGGCGAAGCGTCCACCGTGATGACCACCCTCGATGGCTACCCGATGGCCCGCCAGGGCCTGGCCGGTGTCGCGCTGTCGCTGTCGGCATGGAGCTCGTTCATCGGTGCCTTCATCGCGACTTGCGGCATGGTGCTGTTCGCCCCACTGCTGGCGAAATGGGCGATTGCCTTCGGGCCGGCGGAATACTTTGTGCTGATGGTGTTTGCAATTGTCTGCCTTGGCGGCATGGCCGGTGACCGTCCGTTGAAAACGTTCATCGCGGCGCTGATCGGCCTGTTCCTGTCGACCGTCGGCATCGACGCCAACAGCGGTGTGTATCGCTTCACCGGGGACAACATCCACCTGACTGACGGCATCCAGTTCGTCGTGCTGGTGCTCGGTCTGTTCTCCATCAGCGAAATCCTTCTGCTGCTGGAAAAAACCCATCACGGCCAGGAAGCGGTGAAAGCCACGGGCCGCATGATGTTCAACTTCAAGGAAGCGGCGTCGGTGTTCACGGTGAACATCCGTTGCGGCGTACTGGGTTTCATCATGGGCGTATTGCCGGGTGCCGGCGCGACCCTGGCCAGTGCCGTGGCGTACATGACCGAGAAACGCATCGCCGGTGCTGGCGGCAAATTTGGCCAAGGTGACAAGCGCGGCCTCGCCGCCCCGGAAACCGCCATCGGTGGCGCAGCCTGTGGTGCGTTGGTGCCGATGCTGACCCTCGGTGTTCCAGGCTCCGGCACCACGGCGGTGATGATCGGCGCCCTGTCGCTGTACAACATCACCCCGGGCCCGTTGCTGTTCCAGGAACAACCCGACATCGTCTGGGGCCTGATCGCTTCGTTGTTCATCGCCAACGTGATGCTGGTGATCCTCAACATCCCGATGATCCGCGTGTTCACCCGCATCCTTGCCGTGCCGAACTGGGCACTGGTGCCGGTGATCGCCATCATCACCGGGATCGGCGTCTACGCGGTGCACGCCACCACGTTCGACCTGTTCCTGATGATCGGTATCGGCATCTTCGGCTACATCCTGCGCAAGCTGGACTTCCCGTTGTCGCCGCTGCTGCTGGGCTTCATCCTCGGCGGCCTGATGGAGCAAAACCTGCGTCGCGCCCTGTCGATTTCCAACGGCGCGCTGGAAATCCTCTGGTCGAGCCCGATCACCTTCGGTGTCTGGGTACTGACGGCGATCATGCTGTTGATGCCGATCATCCGCATCTGGCGCAAACGTTCGGCCACGCAGCGCGCTATCGCCGATGTCTGATCGGTCACCCTTCAGAAACTGGTGGGGAACCCCGCTGGTCGGCCTGCTTGGCGGCTACCTCGCCAGCCAGGTCGGCTGGCCTTTGCCGTGGATGGTCGGCTCGTTGCTGGCGATCATCCTGGTGCGCTGCCTGACACCCTGGCAATTGGCCGAAATCCCTGGCGGGCGCAAGTGCGGCCAGTGGATCGTCGGCATCGGTATCGGCCTGCACTTCACCCCGCCGGTGATGGAGCAGGTGCTGAGTCATTTCGGTCTGATCTTCTTCGGTGCGTTGGTCACCAGCCTGTCTGCCGTGGTCGGCGTGTGGCTGATGCGCCGCACCGGTGAAGATCGCGCCACGGCTTTCTTTTCCAGCATGCCCGGTGGTTCCGGGGAGATGGTCAACCTCGGCGCCCGCAACGGCGCGGTGCTCAGCCGTGTGGCGGCGGGGCAGAGTTTGCGGGTGTTGGTGGTCGTGCTGTGCGTACCGGCAGCCTTCAAGTATTTGTTGGGCGACGGAGCGCCGATTTCCCATGTTGGCAGCATCGATTGGCGCTGGCTGGCGGTGTTGTTTCCCGTTGGCGCGTTGGCCGCCTGGATCTGGGAACGCCTGCGTCAACCCAACCCCTGGCTGTTCGGGCCATTGCTGGTCAGTGCGGCAGTCAGCATCGGCTGGGACCTGCACATCGGTTTGCCCAACGGCGGTAGCCAGATCGGCCAATGGTTGATCGGCAGCGGTCTGGGCTGTCACTTCAACCGGCAGTTTTTCCGGCGTGCGCCATCGTTCATGGGCCGCACCTTGATTGGCACGGCGTTGACCATGCTGATCGCCACGGTGGCGGCATTGGGCTTGAGCGCGCTGACCCATCTGGACCTGCGCTCGCTGACGCTGGGCATGATGCCCGGCGGCATTGCCGAGATGAGCCTGACGGCAGAGACCCTGCAACTTTCGGTGCCGCTGGTGACGGCGATGCAGGTGATGCGCCTGTTGTTCGTGCTGTTTCTGGCGGAGCCGTTGTTCAAGTACTGGAACCGCGATCCAGAGTAAGACTGAGTCGACTTCATCGCGAGCAGGCTCACTCCTACAGGGGAATGCATTTTCCTGTAGGAGCGAGCCTGCTCGCGATGGGGCCGGCCCGGTCAGCACATCAAACCGGCGGCAAGCGCCACTCGATCGGCGTCTCACCATTCTGCTCCAGAAACTTGTTGGTGCGGCTGAAGTGCCCGCAACCGAGGAAGCCGCGATAGGCCGACAGCGGTGACGGGTGCACCGAGGTCAACACCAGATGCTTGGTGGCATCGATGAGCTTCTGCTTGCTCTGGGCATGGGCGCCCCACAGCATGAATACCAGGTGTGGTTGCTGTTGGCTGACCACTTCAATGACCCGATCGGTGAAAAACTGCCAGCCCTTGTCCTTGTGCGCATTGGCGTTGGCGCGCTCGACGGTCATGGTGGTGTTGAGCATCAGCACGCCCTGATCGGCCCAGCTCTGCAGGTAGCCATGGTTGGGGATGTCGATGTTCAGGTCGCGCTTGAGCTCTTTGTAGATGTTCACCAGCGACGGTGGCGCCGGCACGCCGGGTTGCACCGAGAAGCACAAACCATGAGCCTGGCCCGGGCCGTGATAAGGATCCTGGCCGAGGATCACCACTTTGACCTTGTCCAGCGGCGTGGAATTGAGCGCGTTGAAGATCATCGGCCCCGGCGGATAGATCTCCTTGCCGGCCGCCCGCTCCTGTTGCAGGAAGTTTCGCAATTCTGCCATGTAGGGCTGGTCGAATTCGGCACGCAGTGCCTCCTTCCAGCCCGGTTCGAGTTTGATACGGTCGTCAGCAGTCATGGTTACATCCGGCAAAAACAATTGGCGCGAACCCTAGGAAAGCTCGCCACACTTGTCAATTGATCTGACGCAGATCCGGCACTTTCCCATATAGCGATCATACTTAACCCTCAAATTCCCGATCGAGGTCACGATGAATCTGCACTTCGAAGAACTCACCGGCACGGACGGCGCCCGCATCGGCATCGCCAGTCTGGATGCCGAAAATTCCCTCAACGCCCTGTCCCTGCCGATGATCAACGCCCTGCGCGACCGCATGGAGGCCTGGGCCAAGGACCCGCAGATCGTTTGCGTCCTGTTGCGCGGCAAAGGCGCCAAGGCTTTTTGCGCCGGTGGTGAAGTGCGCAGCCTGGTGGAAGCCTGTCGCGTCCATCCAGGTGAAGTACCGCCACTGGCCGCGCAGTTTTTTGCGGCGGAATATCGCCTGGACTTCAAACTTCACACCTACCCCAAACCGTTGATCTGTTGGGGCCACGGCTATGTGCTCGGCGGCGGCATGGGACTGTTGCAAGGGGCAGGCATCCGCATCGTCACGCCGAGCAGCCGGTTGGCCATGCCGGAGATCAGCATCGGCCTGTACCCGGACGTTGGCGCCAGTTGGTTTCTGTCGCGCCTGCCCGGCAAGCTCGGGTTATTCCTGGGCCTGACCGGTGCGCATATGAACGGCCGCGATGCCATCGATCTGGACCTGGCGGATCGTTTCCTGCTCGATGAGCAGCAGCCGGAGTTGATCGAAGGTCTGCTGCAATTGAACTGGCAGGAACAGACACCGATGCAGCTCAACAGCCTGCTCAAGGCCTTGCAACAGGAAGCCGTGGCGCAGATGCCCGAAGCCCAGTGGCTGCCGCGCCGTCAGCAGATCGACGAGCTGCTGGATGTCAGTGACGTGCGTTGCGCCTGGAAGGCCATCAGCACCTTGCGCGATCACAGAGATCTATTGCTGAGCCGCGCAGCCAGGACCATGAACGAAGGCGCCCCGCTGACCGCTCATCTGGTGTGGGAGCAGATCATCCGCGCCCGGCACCTGTCGCTGGCCGAAGTCTTTCAGATGGAATACACCCTGAGCCTCAATTGCTGTCGTCATCCGGAATTCAGCGAAGGCGTACGTGCCCGGTTGATCGACAAGGATCAGAAGCCGCACTGGCACTGGCCGGACATCAAAAACGTGCCGGACGCGGTAGTAGAGGCGCATTTTCACAAGGCGTGGGAAGGTCGGCATCCGCTGGCGGACCTCTCCGAGTACTGAACGAACTGTGGGAGCGAGCCTGCTCGCGAWGRCGGAGTGTCTGACACACCGYCWTCGCGAGCAGGCTCGCTCCCACAGGAATTGTATTTAACTGAATGATTAGCGGTGGTTATCCCGCCAGTTGTGACCGCCACGCTCACTACGATGGTTGCGCCCGTCTTGACCGCGATAGTCGTTGTTCCAGTTCCCGCGGTTATGGCCGTCCCAGTCATGGTGCTGATGCATGCGGTAGTCACCCTGCGACGGCTGATAGTAACGAGGGGGCGACTGGTACTGGCGCGACGGTTGATACATCCGCGGCTGCGAGTAATAGCGCGGTGTCGGCTGGTAATACCGCGCTGGTGGCACGTAATACCGGGGCGGCGGTGTGTAATAACCATTGGAATAGTAAGAGCTCCTCCCGGTGTAATAGGTTGGCGCAGGCGAGGTATAGACTTCGGAACTGTAGTAACTGCCTCCTTCGTCGTAGTAAGGCGCGCACCCACCAAGGGACAACCCCAACAGAGCAAGCAGAAGAATTCGGCACAGATTTTTTTGACAGAGCATGGCGGCCTCCTGGACCGCGGATAAGCCACGCCAGCGACGCTGACAGGCGACAATCAAATGTTCGGTGACTGTCGAAATATCAGACATCGAATTCGGAATCTGGTGCGTCTATGAAACAAGTAGAAACATCTGCCCGATGAAAGGTTTTTCATCCATTCACGTCCTGATTAACGGTGGCCACCGCGATATCCACCGCCGTGATAGCCGTGGCCACGGTAATAACCATGCCCACCGTAGTAATAGGAGCGATAACCACCGTAATAACGTGGGCCGTAATAGCCGCCGTGGTAATAAGGCGAGTAGTAACCGGGATAGTAATAAGGTGCCGCGTAGACGTCGGCAGGACTGTCGTAGTAGTAGCAGCCAGACAATCCCACTCCGAGCAATGCACCGAACAACAATCGACGCAACATGACGGCCTCCGTAAAGACCCGTGACAGCAGTCGGCACAGACCGGCTGACATCTGTTTTGACTGGCAAAACTGTGCCAAGTGCAATGCCGCGAGCACCTCCTGATCAGCGGCGGATACGTTCCAATGCGGTGCACTTGCGCACCATCACAAGGCAGCCTGCTTTCCCGATCAAACCCGCCGATCACCCCGCCCCCCACGCTA
The DNA here is from genome assembly GCF_056400405.1 of Pseudomonas sp. P5_B3. Classification (NCBI taxonomy): domain Bacteria; kingdom Pseudomonadati; phylum Pseudomonadota; class Gammaproteobacteria; order Pseudomonadales; family Pseudomonadaceae; genus Pseudomonas; species Pseudomonas sp. P5_B3. The sequence continues at coordinate 30,523 of NZ_JBFULI010000016.1, forward strand.
GAGCCCTCGGGCCGACTTGGCACGCCTCTCGCTTTAGCGCACTTGTTCCAAAAAAATGTGCAGGCGTCACTACAGGTTCGCGGCACCACAATTTGCAAATGGCTGACTAGGGTTCCGGCTCGCAATCGCGAGTGACTGGTCCGAGAGTTGGCGACCTCCAGTTGAGGTTACACGGCGGGACAAAAGCCCGGGAGACAAGCCACCGTTAGCGGTGCCGCTGCCGTCCTGTCCGTCCTTGATCAACTGGAGAACCACCATGTCCCAGCTTCGTTTACCCGCCCTGCTCGCCGCTGCGTTCGCAGCCCTCGTGAGCTTCTCGTCCCAGGCCGCCCAGAAAGACCACTTCAGCGTGTGCTGGACGATCTACGCCGGCTGGATGCCGTGGGAATATGCCGGCAGCCAGGGCATCGTCGACAAATGGGCGAAAAAGTACGGCATCAAGATCGATGTGGTACAGCTCAACGACTACGTCGAATCGATCAACCAATACACCGCCGGCCAGTTCGACGGCTGCACCATGACCAACATGGACGCGCTGACCATTCCGGCCGCCGGCGGCGTCGACAGCACTGCGCTGATCGTCAGCGATTTCTCCAACGGCAATGACGGCATCGTGCTCAAGGGCGAAGGCAAAAAAGTCGCCGACCTCAAGGGCATGGACGTCAACCTGGTGGAGCTGTCGGTGTCCCATTACCTGCTGGCCCGGGCTCTGGATTCGGTGGACCTCACCGAGAAAGACCTGAAAGTGGTCAACACCTCCGACGCCGACATCTCCGCCGCCTTCAACACCGATCAGGTCAGTGCCGTCACCACCTGGAACCCGATGCTTTCGGACATCAAGGCCAAGCCTGCCGTGACCGAGGTGTTCAACTCCAGCCAGATCCCCGGCGAAATCATGGACATGATGGTGGTCAACAGCGCCACCCTCAAAGACAACCCGGCCCTGGGCAAGGCACTGACTGGCGCCTGGTTCGAAGTGGTCGAGTTGATGAGCGCGAAAAACGCCGCCAGCAAAGCCGCGCTGGAACACATGGCCAAGGCCTCGGGCACTGACCTGGCGGGTTTCCAGGCACAACTGGACACCACTAAATTGTTCGCCACACCGAAAGAAGCGCTGGCGTTTTCCACCAGCAAGCAACTGCCGGAGACCATGCGCAAGGTCGCCGAATTCTCCTTCCAGCACGGCTTGCTGGGTGAAGGCGCCAAGGACACCAGCGCAGTCGGCATGGCCTTCGCCAACGGTGTGACCAGCGGCGACAAAGGCAACCTCAAGCTGCGTTTCGACCCGAGTTACGTGCAGATGGCCGCCGACGCCAAGCTGTAATCAGGAGAACTGGCCATGCGCCTGATCAACCGTCACCCGGACCGTCCGAGTCGCCTGTTGCTGGTGATCCTGCCGTTCGCCCTGGTGCTGTTCGCCTACTTCACAGGCTCGGCCGAGCGACTGGCGGACAACCCCAACGACAAGCTACTGCCCAGCGCCGTGCAGATGACCGATGCGGTGAAACGCCTGGCGTTCGTGGCCGACACCCGCACCGGCGAATACCTGCTGTGGCAGGACACGGCGTCCAGCCTGCAACGCCTGGCCATCGGCCTGGGCATCAGCGCCCTGGCCGGGCTGTGCCTGGGCATCGCCGCCGGTACCCTGCCGCTGTTCGGTGCGCCGTTGTCACCGTTACTGACGGTGCTGTCGATGGTGCCACCGCTGGCGATCCTGCCGATCCTGTTCATCGTCTTCGGCCTGGGGGAATTGTCGAAAGTGATGCTGATCGTCATCGGCATCACCCCGGCCCTGGCCCGTGACCTGGAACAGCGCGCCCGGGAAATCCCCGTGGAGTTGCTGATCAAGGCCCAGACCCTCGGCGCTTCGACCTGGACCCTGATGCTGCGGGTGGTGTTGCCGCAACTGTTGCCCCGCTTGTTGATCTCGCTGCGACTGATGCTCGGCTCGGCATGGCTGTTCCTGATCGCCGCCGAGGCCATCGCCTCTACCGACGGTCTCGGCTACCGGATTTTCCTGGTGCGCCGCTACCTGGCGATGGACGTGATCCTGCCCTACGTGGTGTGGATCACCCTGCTCGCCTGGCTGATGGATTGGGGGCTCAAGCACCTCACTCACCGCGCCTTTCCCTGGTATGAGGGGGCTGCCAAATGAGTTTCATCACCGTTAAAAACGTCTGGCAGCAATACGACGATCAGGTGGTGCTCGAAGGTCTGAACCTGAGCGTCAACGAAGGTGAGTTCTGCACACTCGTCGGCGCGTCCGGCTGCGGCAAATCGACCTTCCTGCGCCTGCTGCTCGGCCAGGAGCGCGCCAGTCGTGGCGAGATCCTGCTCGACGGTCAGCCCTTGGCCGCAGAGCCGGACGCCAGCCGTGGCGTGGTGTTCCAGCGCTACTCGGTGTTCCCGCATCTGAGCGTGCTGGACAACGTCGCCCTCGGTCTCGAACTGCCGCGCTCACCCTTGCTTGGACGACTGTTCGGCGGCGCGAAAAAAGCGGCCCGCGAACAGGCTTCGGTGTTGCTGCACAAAGTCGGCCTGGGCCACTCGCTGGACAAGTACCCGGCGCAGCTCTCCGGCGGCATGCAACAGCGGCTGGCCATCGCCCAGGCGCTGATCATGAAGCCGCGGGTGTTGCTGCTCGACGAACCGTTCGGCGCCCTCGATCCGGGCATCCGCAAAGACATGCACGCCTTGCTGCTGGAGCTGTGGCGCGAGACCCGACTGACGGTGTTCATGGTCACCCATGACCTGTCCGAAGGTTTCAGCCTCGGCACGCGGCTGCTGGTGTTCGACAAGGTCCGCCTCGATCCGCACGCCCCCGGCGCCTATGGCGCACGCATCACCTACGACATCCCTTTGAACAGCGACCGCCGCGCCCGGAGCAAGGCCGTCGACGCCTTGCCGGTGCAACTGGCTGGCACGCTCCGTATCGCTTGAGAGGATTCTGCCCATGACCGATTCAACCCAACTGTTCCCGCCCTTCGCCGAAGAAATGCTCCCCGGCGGCGGCCATCGTTCCTTCGTGCTCAAGCGCGGCCAATTGCTGCGCCTGACCGACCTGCGCGGCGGCGCCAACGTCAGCCTGACGTTGCTCAACGCCAATGAAAAAACCGAGCGCCTGAACCTGCCCGACAGCCTCAAATGCCAACACACCGCCAAGCTCACCGCCGGCCATTGCCTGTACTCGGACATGGGCCGCGTGCTGGCCGCCATCACCGCCGACACCTGCGGCTGGAGCGACAGCCTCGGTGGCGTGCTCTGCGCTGAAGAAGTGGCAGAAAAATACGGCGTCGGCCGCTATCAGGAATTGCGCAACGGCTTCTTCCGTAACGGCACCGACAACCTGTTGGTGGAACTGGGCAAGTGGGGGCTGGGCCTGTCCGACCTGCTGATGACCCTCAACCTGTTCAGCCGCGTGAACGTCGATGACGCCGGACGTTTCCACTTCGTCGAGGGCAATTCCAAGGCTGGCGACTACATCGAGTTGTACGCGCCGATGGACACCCTGGTGGTGCTCACCGCCCTGCAGCACCCGATGGACCCGACGCCGGACTATGCACCGAAACCCTTGAAGCTCAGCTGGATGAACGCCGACGCCAGCGTCGCCGAACACTGCCGCACCTCGCGCCCGGAAAACGAGCGCGGCTTCATCAACACCGACCGTTTGTTTGCCTGAGGATCGCTGCCATGTCACTCGCTATCGCTACCGTTCACAAGCAACCAGACACCGCGATCTACCGCGCCACCATCCCCGCCGGCGAACCCTGGCTGATGGAGGTCAAGGCCGGCCAGACCCTGCGCATCCTCGACCTTGAGGGCAATCAGGCCGTCGACACCTTGTTCTACAGCGTTGCCAATCCCAGGGAGCGCTACGACGTGCAGCGCACCCTGCGTCGGCAGAACAGCGTGTACCTGAGCACTGGCAGCGTGCTGTATTCCAACCTCGGCAAGCCGATGCTGACCATCGTCGCCGACACTTGCGGGCGTCACGACACCCTGGGCGGCGCCTGTGCGCAAGAGAGCAACACCGTGCGCTATGCCCTGGAAAAACGCTACATGCACAGCTGCCGCGACAACTACCTGCGCGCCTGTGCTCACGATGGCCGCCTGGGCAAGGGCGACATCGGGCCGAACATCAACTTCTTCATGAACGTGCCGGTCACCGCTGACGGGGGCCTGACCTTCGAAGACGGCATCTCGGCACCGGGCAAGTACGTCGACCTGCGCGCCGAGATGGACGTGATCGTGTTGATCTCCAACTGCCCGCAACTGAACAACCCGTGCAATGCCTACAACCCGACGCCTGCGGAGCTGCTGGTATGGAACTGAAATTCCCGAGATTGCGGCGCTGGTTGTTTGCCTTGTGCCAGGCCCGATCCGGCCAGTGCCTCAAATCTACAGAACACCAATAAACCCTGTAGGAGCGAGCCTGCTCGCGATGGCGTCAGCGCATTCACCACATATGTTGACTGACCCACCGCTATCGCGAGCAAGCTCGCTCCCACAGGGGATCGGCGGTGTTGCGAAGTGAACTGATTTGTCACCGGGGACGGCCCAGGTGCATCAAAAAAACTGCGGGACGGCCCGCATCCCAGTCGAGGCTGATGCGCTATCGCCTCCGGGGGTTATGCCATGTTCGAAAAAGTCCTGATTGCCAACCGTGGCGCCATTGCCTGCCGCATCCTGCGTACCTTGCGCGAGCTGCAAGTGCAGGGCGTTGCCGTGTACTCCGAAGCCGATGCCGCCAGCCTGCACATCCTGCAAGCCGACGAGGCCCACAGCCTCGGCGAAGGTGCGGCCGCCGGCACTTACCTGATGGTTGATAAAATCCTCGCCATCGCCAAAACCACCGGCGCCACCGCGATCCATCCCGGCTACGGATTTCTATCGGAAAACGCCGCGTTCGCCGAAGCCTGCGAGGCCGCCAACATCGCCTTCATCGGCCCGACGCCCGAACAACTGCGGGTGTTCGGCCTCAAGCACACCGCCCGCGCCCTGGCCAAACAACACAGCGTGCCCATGCTCGAAGGCACCGGACTGCTCGACAGCCTCGATGCCGCATTGATCGCCGGCGAACAGGTCGGCTATCCGGTGATGCTCAAAAGCACCGCCGGCGGTGGCGGCATCGGCATGCGCGTGTGCCGCAGCGCGGCCGAGTTGAGCGAGTCCTTCGAGGCCGTCAAACGCCTGGGCCAGAACAACTTCAGCGACGCCGGGGTGTTCATCGAGAAGTACATCCAGCGTGCCCGTCACCTGGAAGTGCAGGTATTCGGCGATGGTCACGGTGAAGTGATCGCCCTCGGCGTGCGCGACTGCTCGGTGCAGCGCCGCAATCAGAAAGTCCTCGAGGAAACCCCGGCGCCAAACCTGCCCGACGGCATGGCCGATGAACTGTGTGCGGCGGCGATCAAACTGGCCAAGGCAGTGAACTACCGCAGTGCCGGCACCGTGGAGTTCGTCTTCGACAGCGATGCCCGGCGCTTCTATTTCCTTGAGGTGAACACTCGCTTGCAGGTGGAACACGGTGTCACCGAACAGGTATGGGGTGTCGATCTGGTGCGCTGGATGGTGCAACTGGCGGCCGGTGACCTGCCGCCGCTGAGCGATCTGGCACAGGGTTTGAAACCGCAGGGCCATGCGATTCAGGCACGGTTGTATGCCGAGGATCCGGGTCGCGATTTTCAACCCAGCCCGGGCTTGCTCACCGCCGTGGATTTCCCGGCGGCCAATGGCATTCGACTGCGCATCGACACCTGGGTCGAGGCTGGCTGCGAGATCCCGCCCTACTTCGACCCGATGATCGCCAAGGTCATCAGTTGGGCGCCGACTCGCGAAGAGGCCCGCGCCGATTTGCATCAAGCCCTCGGCGACAGTCAGCTGTATGGCGTGGAAACCAACCGCGACTACCTGCGGCAGATTCTGCTCGATGTGCCTTTCGCCAGCGGCCAGCCGTGGACCCGTTGCCTGGAAGGCCTGGTCTATCAGGCCAACACTTTCGAGGTACTCAGCGCCGGTACGCAAACCAGTGTTCAGGACTATCCCGGCCGTCTCGGTTACTGGGCGGTCGGCGTGCCGCCATCGGGGCCGATGGACAGTCGGGCGTTGCGTCTGGGTAACCGTTTGCTGGGCAATGACGAAGGCGCGGCGGCGCTGGAAATCACCATGAACGGGCCGTTGCTGCGCTTCAACTGCGAGGCGGTGGTGGCGGTGACCGGGGCGGTGACTCCATTACTGCTCAACGGTGAAGCCGTGCCGATGAACACTGCGCTGTTGGTCGCCGTAGGATCCACCTTGAGCCTCGGCACCATTGCCGGTGCGGGCGCGCGCAGCTATCTGTGCCTGCGCGGCGGCCTGCAAGTGCCGGACTATCTGGGCAGCAAAAGCACCTTCACCCTCGGTCAGTTTGGTGGCCACGGTGGTCGCGCCTTGCGGGCCGGCGACATATTGCATGTGCCAGCGCTGGATGACCGTAGCGCCGGTGAACAACTGGTTGAAGAACAGGTCGCCGAGTTGCCGGCGGTTCGGCAGATTCGCGTGATCTACGGTCCCCACGGGGCCCCGGAATATTTCACCGAAAACTACATCGGCACCTTCTTCGCCACGCAGTGGGAAGTGCACTTCAACTCCAGCCGCACGGGCGTGCGCCTGATCGGACCGAAACCTGAGTGGGTGCGCACCGACGGTGGTGAAGCCGGTTTGCATCCGTCGAACATCCACGACAATCCGTACGCGATCGGCGCGGTGGATTTTACCGGTGACATGCCGGTGATCCTCGGCCCGGATGGCCCGAGCCTCGGCGGGTTCGTGTGCCCGGTGACGGTGATCGAGGCGGATCTTTGGCAACTGGGGCAACTCAAGGCGGGGGACAAGGTGCAGTTCTCCCCTGTCGACCTCAAGACCGCCCGCACCCTGGCCTTGAAATGGACTCCCTCCTGTAGGAGTGAGCCTGCTCGCGATGACGGCATCACATCCGACATCTCTGTGACTGAAACACCGCAATCGCGAGCAGGCTCACTCCTACAGGGAATTGTGTCGCCTGTGGTATTGGATTTGGGGCAGGATGACACGCGGCTGGTGGCGAGGCTGTCCGGCGACACCCACCTGCTACTGGAAATCGGCGCCCCCGAACTGGACCTGGTTCTGCGCTTCCGCGCCCACGCCCTCATGCAGGCGCTGGAAAGCAAACACCTGCACGGCGTGATCGACCTGACGCCAGGCATCCGTTCCCTGCAAATTCACTATCAGCCCGAACAACTGCCGCTGTCCGACCTGCTCGGCATCGTCGCCGGCGAATGGGACGCCGTATGCGCCGCCAAAGACCTGCAAGTACCGTCGCGCATCGTTCATCTGCCGTTGTCCTGGGACGACCCGGCGTGCCAGTTGGCCATCGAGAAATACATGACCACCGTGCGCAAGGACGCGCCATGGTGCCCGAGCAACCTGGAGTTCATCCGCCGCATCAATGACCTGCCGAACCTCGATGAAGTGCAACGCACGGTGTTCGACGCCAGCTATCTGGTGATGGGCCTGGGCGATGTCTATCTCGGCGCACCGGTCGCCACCCCGCTCGACCCGCGCCATCGCCTGGTGACCACCAAGTACAACCCGGCGCGCACCTGGACCGCGGAAAACTCGGTGGGCATCGGCGGCGCCTACATGTGCGTCTACGGCATGGAAGGCCCCGGCGGCTATCAGTTTGTCGGGCGCACGCTGCAGATGTGGAACCGCTACCGCGAAGTCGCAGCCTTCGATGGCAAACCGTGGTTGCTGCGGTTTTTCGATCAGATCCGTTTCTACCCGGTCAGCGCCAATGAACTGCTGCGCATCCGCCGGGATTTCCCCCTCGGGCGCTTCGACCTGAACATCGAGCACAGTCAGTTGAATCTGGCGGATTATCAGGCGTTTCTGGCGCAGGAAGCCGAGACCATCGGCGCGTTTCGCAATCAGCAAAAAGGCGCGTTCAACGCCGAACGCGAGCGCTGGATCGCCAGCGGCCAGGCCCATTTCGACAGTGAAGAACCGGCCCCGGAGGCGACCGCAGAGGCGCCGCTGGCCAGCGGCCAACAGAGCGTCGACAGCCATATCGCCGGCAACCTCTGGCAGGTTCAGGTCGAGGCCGGTTGCCACGTCGAGGCCGGTGACGTGCTGGTGATCCTGGAGTCGATGAAGATGGAAATCCCCCTGCTCGCACCGATGGCCGGCGTGGTGCGCGAGATTCGCGTGCAACCGGGTTCGGCGGTGCGCGCCGGACAGCGCGTCGTGGTGCTGGAACTCGACTGAACCCATTTTGCCAAGGACTCATGCCATGAACATCAACCTGCAACTCGACGCCCTGCGCAGCGCTTATCGCCACGGCAACCTTACCCCCCGGCAACTGCTGCTGAACCTGCGGGACAAAGCCGCCGCGCTGAACCCGGACTATCACCTGTTCATCCACTTGCTCAGCGCCGAAGAACTGGAACCTTACCTCGCCGCCCTCGACGATCGCGCTCCCGACAGTCTGCCGCTGTATGGTGTGCCGTTCGCGATCAAGGACAACATCGACCTGGCGGGCATTCCGACCACGGCGGCGTGCCCGGCATTTGCCTACGTGCCGCAGCGTTCGGCGACCATCGTCGAGCAACTGCTGGCCCTCGGTGCGATTCCGTTGGGCAAGACCAACCTCGACCAGTTCGCCACGGGGCTCAACGGCAGCCGCTCACCCTACGGCGCGTGCCCCAACAGCGTGCTGCCGCAGTACCCATCGGGCGGATCCAGCGCCGGTTCGTCGCTGGCGGTGGCGCTCGGCGTCGCGAGTTTTTCCCTGGGCACCGACACCGCAGGGTCCGGACGCGTGCCGGCGGCGTTGAACAATCTGGTCGGGATGAAAGCCACCAAGGGCCTGATCTCGACGGCCGGCGTCGTACCGGCCTGTCGTACGCTGGATTGCGTCACCACGTTCACTGCCACCGCCCGGGAGGCCAGTCAGTTGCTGGCACTCACTGCGCGCCTCGATCCACGGGACGAATACAGCCGCAGCAACCCGTTGTGGAACGACGGCTCGGCGTTCGGCACACCGCGGCCGTTCCGTTTCGGCGTGCCGCGCGCGCAGGATCTGCAATTTTTCGGTTGCCCTGAAGGCCCGCTGTTGTTCGGTGATGCCATCGACCACCTCAAGGCCTTGGGCGGCGAAGCGGTGGAACTGGACTTGTCACCGTTTCTGGAGGCCGCCCGCTTGCTCTATGAAGGCCCGTGGGTGGCCGAGCGCTACAGCGTGGCCGGGGAGTTGATGGCGCAAAATCCCGAGGCCGTGTTGCCGGTGATTCGCGCCGTATTGGCCAAGGCGTCCGCCGTCGACGGCGTGCAAACCTTCCGCGCCCAATACCGCCTGCAAGCGCTCAAAGCCCTGTGCGACAACGCGCTGGAAGGCCTCGACTGTGTCGTCACGCCGACCATCGGCCGCCCGGTGACGCTGGCTGAACTCGAGGCCGAACCGGTGCTGCGCAATTCGGAACTGGGCTACTACACCAACTTCATGAACCTGCTCGACTACGCCGCTGTCGCCGTGCCCAGCGCCTTCATGGACAACGGCATGCCTTGGGGCGTGACGCTGTTTGGCCGGGCCTTCACCGATCAGTATCTGCTGAGCGTGGCGGATGCCCTGCAGCGTCAGCAAGGCCTGGCCGCACCTGCCCCGGCGCCGGTTGCACGCCATGATCGGGCGCGGCTGGTGGTCTGCGGCGCGCACCTGGACGGGCTGGCGTTGAACTGGCAGCTCAAGCAGCGCGGCGCCCGCCTGGTGGAATCGACATTCAGTTCGCCGGACTATCAACTCTATGCCCTGGCCGGCGGCCCGCCGTTTCGTCCGGGCATGGTCCGGGTGAAGGGTGGCGGCGTGGCGATTGCGGTGGAAGTCTGGGAGTTGCCAAGCAGCGAGTTGGGTTCGTTCCTGACCGGGATTCCGGCACCGCTGGGATTGGGCAAGGTACAACTGGCGGATGGTCGCTGGGAAAGCGGGTTTATCTGTGAGGCCTATGGGTTGGAGGGTGCGGTGAACATCAGTCATTTGGGCGGGTGGCGGATGTATCTGAAAACCCTGCGATAAACACACATCCCCTGTGGGAGCGAGCTTGCTCGCGATGGCGTCAGCACATTCACGATTGATGTGACTGACATACCGCAATCGTCGGATCGCCGCTCGGAGCAAGCTCGCTCCCACAGGCTCCTGCACGAAGCCTTGCAACTGACCGTGAACATCGGCCTCACCACCCTGCAGCCCGATGACACCTTGCACAGCCTGCTGTCGCGGGCGGATCATGCGATGTATCGGGCCAAACAAAGTGGCCGCAACCGAACCTGCGTAGAGAAGTCTCACTCCGTCCATGAACCAGCCTGAGCTCTGCCCCGCCTGCGGCGCCCCCAACGACTGCACCCTGGCCGACCCGCGAACCGCTGACCGCGCCTGCTGGTGCTACGGCGTCAGCATCGACCCGGCGGTGCTCCAGGCGCTGCCGACGGAACTGCGCAACGCCTCGTGCCTGTGCCCGCGTTGCGCCGAAGTCGAGACGCAGTTGCAAGCAGCGCCCGAATCGTTCTAGTAAGATGCGCGCCCCTTTCCTCACTGATCCTTAGTCATGCGCGTCGACCGTTTCCTCAGCAACCTGCCGTGCTTCAACCGTAAGCAGGTACGCCTGTTGCTGGTGGAAAAACGCGTCAGGGTTGACGGAAAAGTCGTCAGCGACCCGCACAGCGAAGTCCGCGAATTCAGCCGCGTCGAAGTCGACAACGACGTGCTGCAAGTCGGTAAACCGCTGCGCCACTTCATGCTGCACAAACCTGCCGGTTGCGTCAGCGCTACCAAGGACCCGCAGCACCCAACCGTGCTCGACCTGATTGATGAACCGGACAAGGAAGAACTGCACATCGCCGGACGCCTGGACTTCAATACCACCGGTCTGATGCTGATCACCAACGATGGCAGCTGGTCGCGACGCTTGACCCAACCACAGACCAAACTGCCCAAGGTCTATTACGTCGAAACCGAACAGGACATCGGCCCCGAATACGCGGTCAAGTTCAGCCAAGGGCTGTACTTCGCCTTCGAAGACCTCACCACGCAACCGGCCGGGCTAGAGCTGCTCGGGGCAAAATGCGCACGCCTGAGCATCGTCGAGGGTCGCTACCACCAGGTCAAGCGCATGTTCGGCCACTTCAACAACAAGGTGATGCGCCTGCACCGCGAACGCATGGGGCCGCTGGTGCTCGACGACGCGTTGAAACCGGGCGAATACCGCTCACTGAGCGATGCAGAGATCGGATTGATCTAAGCAGGCGACCGCCGAGCAGAAAGTTGTCGAACAATTTACCAATGGCACTTGCGCGATGACGTGACCCCTGCTTGAATCAGGACGTCGGCCGAAATGTGACCGACGAGTCACCACATACTTCCAAGAAACTTTTTGCCGGTAGGAACCCAAGGGTTCCGGCCTCATCCGGCAGACTGCCCGCCAATAACAATACCCGTCGACCGGACTGCAGTGGATCGACATGGGCCTCTCAAATTCCAGGCGTATGCCTACCTGTCACAAAGCTCGTGCAATCTCTATTTGCGCGCATACCCGCTTGCCAGGAGTCTTATGACATGAGGCCAGAAATCGCTGTGTTGGATATACAGGGTCAGTATCGGGTTTACACGGAGTTCTATCGCGCAGACGCCGCAGAGAGGACCATTATCCTGGTCAACGGCTCGATGGCCACGACTGCGTCGTTTGCACAAACCGTGAAAAACCTCCATCCGCAGTTCAACGTCGTCTGCTACGACCAGCCCTACGCGGGCCGGTCAAAAGCCCACAACCTGCATGAAAAAATGCTCACCAAGGAAATCGAAGGGCAGATCCTGCTCGAGCTGATCGACCACTTCGCCGCCGAGCACGTGCTGTCGTTTTCCTGGGGCGGTGCCGCGACCATGATGGCGTTGTCGCAACGGCCACGGCGCATCGAAAAAGCCGTGATCAGCTCGTTCTCCCCGGTGATCAACGCGCACATGCTTGACTACCTCGAGCGTGGCGTCGAACACCTCAGCAACCTGGACCGCGACCGGGTCGGGCATCTGGTGAACGACACCATCGGCAAACACCTGCCGTCGTTGTTCAAGCGCTTCAACTATCGCCACGTCAGCTCCCTGGCCGAACATGAGTACGGGCAGATGCACTTCCACATCAACGACGTGCTGCACAACGATCGCCAGTGCTACCTGCACGCGGCAAAAAAAATCGACGTGCCGGTGCTGTTCCTCAACGGCGAATGGGACGAATACACCGCCGCCGACGACGCCCGGTTGTTCGAAAGCCACGTGCAACACAGCACGTTCAGTACCATTCAGGCCACCGGCCACTTTCTCGACATGGAGCACAAAGCCGCCTGCCGAGACAGCCGCAACGCACTGATGGGCTTCCTGAAGCCAGCGCAACACGAAAGCCGACCGCGTTACCACAAAGCCCAGGAACACCATGCATTGGCAAACTGAAGTAGCGTCATCGCGAGCAAGCCCCACCCTGCTGCGTTAAACGTATTCTGCAGGCGCGAGGCTTGCCCGCGATCGACCGTCATGCGATTCGGGCTTTTTTGTCACATTTGCGTTAAACCCGCTCCACGTAAAGAAAAACTTCAAATCCGCGGCCGTATCTGGTACAAAGTCAGCGCTCTGAGCGGGTGTCGTATAATGGCATTACTCCAGCTTCCCAAGCTGATAACGAGGGTTCGATTCCCTTCACCCGCTCCAATCGAATTTTGATCTCACGTCAGGGTGGTTTTGACGGGGGATGCAGAGACAGAAAAAACCGGTCTTGATGGCCGGTTTTTTTATGCCTGAAATTCGAGTGTCACGTGTTTACGGCAAAACCTCGCAATACACAAAATAGGTAATGACAGGCTTACCCAAAGCCTTTGCCACAGCGCCCTCCTAGACTCGAAGCCTATCGCTTTCCCGCCGAACCCAGGAAGGTTTGGTAGGTATAGTGTTGATAACAAAATCTTAGTAGGTATAGTAACCACAAGCACACCACAGGGAGGTGATGTGAATAGCCGATTTTTGATAAGCCAACTCGTTGCGGACGGCTGGTATCTGGTACGAATCAGAGGCAGCCATCATCACTTCAAGCACCCGACCAAACCGGGGCTGGTGACAGTCCCTCACCCGAAGAAAGATCTGCTCAAGAAAACGGCCATCAGTATTTTGCAACAGGCGCTGCTCTAAGGAGCCCGATGCGCTAGGTCCGTGGAGGACAATGAACATGCTGTACCCAATTGCAATTTCAATGGGCGACGACCAACACGCCTGGGGTGTGGAAGTCCCCGACATTCCGGGCTGCTTTTCCGCTGGGGAAGACCTGGATGACGCGATGGCCATGGCGCGGGAAGCCATTGAAGGCCACTTCGAGATTCTGGCCGAAGACGGTTCGCCAATTCCCCCCGCCAATAAAGTGACCTTACATGCTGCCAACCCAAAGTACGCGGGGTGTGCGTGGGCGCTGGTGGACATCGACGTAACCAAATATCTGGGCAAGGCCCAGAAGCTGAACATCACGTTGCCTGGCTACCTCCTCAACCGGATTGATGAGTACGTACTGCATCACCCGGAAGAGAAAAGCCGTTCGGGCTTTCTGGCCTCGGCGGCACTCAAGGTCTTGCAACAGAGCTGAAAACCTTGCTTTTGACATGAATAAACCGGTCCCAAGTGGCCGGTTTTTTTGTGGGCGGGATTTGATGAAGGGCCCGTCGAAGTCAGTGCAAAGACCCACTTTTAAAGGCCCAACGGAGATCAACGCTAGAAAAAGCAACGTCCTACACGACACTGGGAAATGTCCGTACACTTGCGCATTGCTGTGCCTTTGTCATGAGACCTATAGTCCGACCGCGCCCAAATGGCGTATCGGGTTTGGCGACTCGGTAACAACGGTACAGAAGGCTCCGAGGATTTCTCGGAGCACTTTTGATCACGCTTGGCTGCTTTTTCGGTAGCTGTGCGTGGGAGACCTTCGGGTCTGCCGGTTTTACCATTGTCCGGTTCGCCAACCCGCGTACAGCTACCACCCTATTGTTTGGCGACAATTGAGTGGTAGGTCTTCCACCTACAATTGGTACTCACTCATGAAAGAATTCATGGCTTTAACCAGCAACGCCGACGACCTCCCCTCCCTCTACGTCAACACCACCCAACCCCTACACTCCCTGCTCAGCACCGCCAGCTACAGAATTCGAGCCGTGACGCAGCTGCTTGAAAATCTCGCAATGCGCGGCGACCTTACCTCTGACTCAGTTGTACTCAGTGACTTCGCATTGCTGTGCTGCGTGCCGTTGCGTGATGGTTGCGATGTGCTGGATGTGATCGCTCGACGAATGGACGCAGAGCCGTCCTGAGCGATCGCGGCCAGTTAAGAGATAGCACGGACGAACAGTCATTGTGGCGAGGGAGCTTGTCGGATCGCCGCACCGTCCCGCTGGGGCGGTCCGCATTCGGGCGAAGCGACCCCGAATAGGGACCGCTACGCAGTCCAGCGGGAGCAAGCTCCCTCGCCACGGGTTGCCATCCTTCGCCCCGAGATCAAGACGCTCTTCAACTGTCCCCTTTTCGCATCAGCGGGTCGCGACGATAAACAGTCGCGGGAATGGCAACAGCACCGAACCATCGGCCATGGCCGGATACGCCCGCTCGATAGCAGTCTGATATTGCTTCAGATACTGCGCCCGTTCCGCCTCGTCCAGCGGATCGAGAAACGGCCGTAAGCCACTGCCCTTGAACCACTCCACCACCCCAGACGCACCGCCCGCGAGCGGATGATGGTATGTGGTGCGCCACACATCGACGCGGGTGCAGCAGGCTTTGAGTATCGAGTAGTAGCCACTGGCATCGGCCATCTCGGTCCGCTGCCCGGCGGCGCCTGCCAGTTTGCCGACCCAAGGGCCATCAGCGGCGACTTCACGCATCAAGCGGTGCGAGTGTTCATTCAGGTTGTCAGGCATCTGGACGGCCAGGCTGCCACCCGGCGCCAGTTTGCTCACCAGCGACGGCAACAACGTGGCGTGATCAGGCACCCACTGCAATACCGCGTTGGCGAAAATCACATCGAACGGGCCCCCGTCGTTCCAGGTGTCGATGTTCGCGACATCAAACTGCACCTGCGGCAGACGCTTGCGCGCGGCCTCGATCATGTCGATCGAACTGTCCAGGCCTCGGACCGTGGCGTTGGCAAAACGCTCCACCAGCAACTCGGTGGAGTTACCGGGCCCACAACCGATATCGATGGCCGAGCGCACGTCCCCGGCGGGGATGGCCGCCAACAGGTCGCGGGCGGGACGGGTGCGTTCATCTTCAAAAGCGACGTACTGTTTGGCGGACCAACTCATTGCGTTCTCCTGTCGGTACGTTGTCGTGATCTGGGCAGACCACCAGTTCACTACGATACATCGGCCAATAGGCTCTGCTCTATTCCACCTTTGTTGCGAAAACTTCTGTGGGAGCGAGCTTGCTCGCGATGGCGATTGCACAGTCAACATCGTCGTCGACTGACATGGCGCTATCGCGAGCAAGCTCGCTCCCACAGTTTTTCAACTTAACTGATCGGCCTAGGCTCTATTGACCAGTTTTTTCGTCGCTAGACAGCAATCTTAATCATAGTACCCGACAGTCTTCTTCAAATGATCCGAGTACTCGTAAATGTCATCAACGGAGTTGATTGCATGCCGGGTTTCATTCTTCTCTTCGTCAAATATGCCAATGTATTTCTGCGATCGGTTGAAGTGCAGTCGGCAGATCGGTTTGCGGTTGTTGTCATCGAGCAGGATGCCAAAGTAACTCTGTGTGTCGCGCTGAACAATCCGCTTGGCGTCAACAACCGACCGGACCACGGCACGGACGATGTGATATCCCTCCAGCTCTTCCAATGTCGTCAGTACCTTGTCCTCTGACTCGTCTCGAACATCTGATTGCTCAGTGCCACCGGTAGCGACCGGTACAGAGGCGAGCGCAGGCTGGATGACGCCACTCATAGCCGACTTGAGCCGGTCATTGATTTGGTCGTTGAGAAACTGCACCACGGCCTTTCTCGTCAGTTCCTGGAACTGCTCGCGGACCTTCTGAGTAATCACCCCGTCGTAAACACGTGAAGCGAAGACCTTCACAAAATCGTCGTCCGGCTTGCTGACCTGAGATGCAATCACCTTCTTGATTTGGCTGACGTACTTCAACTCACCTGCGGCGCTGATGATCGACTCCACATCGAATGCAGACTTGGTGAGTTTCACCAGTTCAGGAACGGAATACTCGTCTATATCCAGCAGATCGAGTTCAAGAAACGGCTTCTCGTCCATTTTGTTAGGCGCGTCCAGATCAGTGAAAAACTTATAGACCTGGCCATTGGTGAGAATGGAGATTCGAGCGCTGGTGACATGGAAATAACGAAACAGTTGGGAGGCATGATTGATGTGCAGTGGCTCGCCTATTTTCTTGCACTCGATGAGGATCTGTACCTCGCCAGCCTTCATGATTGCGTAGTCAATTTTCTCCCCTTTCTTCGTTCCAATATCGCAAACGAATTCAGGTGTCACTTCCGTCGGATCGAAAACATCGTAGCCCAGTACCGTGCTGATAAAGGGCATGACAAAAGCATTCTTGGTCGCTTCTTCCGTTTGAATGGCAGCGCTCTGCAAACGAACTTTGGCAGCGAGACTTGCTAACTTTTCGAAGAATTCCATGAGTAGCCTCTTTTCCGGTTTCGATCCGTGTGAATACATGCTGGCAAATTGACTGCCATTGATACTAGACACAAACCGGCACAAAGGAAGAATCCCACCAAGAATTAAGATCTTGCCCACCGCCATGCTTCATTGGGTCGCAACCCCAGCCGAATTTTCATCTAGCCACCTATGCCTGAACTTCAGGTTCATCCCCTACAAGGAGCACGGTCATGAAACTCGCAAAAAACGCGCAGACACTCGCCCTCTGGGCCTGTAGCCCCGGACGTTCCTGGAGACGCTGCGCAGGCATTACCGTGCCATGGACGAGAACGAAGTACTTGACCTCAATGGCCTGAATCCACTGCATAACCTCAATCCGCATCTGAATCAGTGCTGAAAAGAAAAACGGCGCGTGACCGAAGTCCCGCGCCGTTTTTGTTCAATCCTTATGCTCAACTTTTAGCCTGCAACGCCTTGGCCATTTGCAGATGATTTTGCAGTTTTGGCAGGGTCTCTTCGGCGAACGCCTTGATTTCCGGCAGGTCGGTGGTCTGTGCTTCCTGCTGCAATTGATCGATGGCTTCCTGGGTGGTCTTCACCTGACTGGCTGCATAGGCCTCGTCGAAGGTCACCCCATCCATGACTTGTGGCATCAGGGCTTTGGCCTTTTCGACAACCTCTTCGCGTGGAGCGACCGGTAAGTCGAGTTTCTTGGCGATTTTCGCCAGGTGCTGGTTCGCAGTGGTGCGGTCGTTGATGACAACGATGGTGTAGTCCTTGACCTCTTTGGACTCGGATTTCTGGTGCGCCACGCGGCTCGCTTCGATATCGGCGATACCTTTTGCCGAGGCCTCGTCGATGAATTCGGCGGGCGACTGGGCAAAGGCGCTGCTGGCAATCAGGCCCAGCAGCGTGGCAAAACTGGCATTACATAATCGGGTGGCCATCCGGTTCATGGTCGCGCCCTCCTTTTCAAATTCAAACGGGAGCGTTCGCCCCCGCCTCTCAATCAAAACCACCTGCATCCTTTAGCGGGTTTTCTGACCGCCCTTGCGGCTCATGTCGGGTTTCGCCGGGTCTTTATCGACGGTCGTGGTGGTGGTTTTCCCACCCTTGCGACCGGCTTCAGAGGCCTTCGTTCGATCGTTGGCGAAGTTTCCCGAGTTCGAGTTTCTTGAATCAGGCATGATTCTCTTCCTCCTGGTGATGATCGCGGCGAGCTGTAACCCCCATAGAATCTGAAGTTGCGCGTCCCAAAAGGTTTAGAAAATTGCATGGATACCACGACGAACGGTGCCCGGTTTTCAGACCAGTCGCAGGTGATGCTCGCGTTTGGCGCAGTACATTGCCTCGTCGGCATGCCGGAACAATTGCTTCTCTTCGGTGCCGTGATCGGGGTATCGGGCGACGCCGATACTTGGCTGGATGTTCACGCTGTGCCCGTCCAGGCGCAGGGGCTGGACCAGGACCTGACGGATTTTCTCGACCACGATGTCGGTATCGTCCGCAGCGCGAATGCTGTGCAGCAACACCACGAATTCATCGCCGCCGATGCGGGCCACGGTGTCGGTTTCCCGCACGCAACCCTTGAGCCGGTTGGCCACCGCTTGCAGCAGCATGTCGCCGACCGCGTGGCCATGGGTGTCGTTGACGTGCTTGAAGCGGTCGAGGTCGATGTACAACAGCGCCATGCGCCCGCGGTCCTCCCGGGCCACTTGCAGTGATGCCTTGAGCCGGTCGCGCAGCAGTTCACGGTTGGGTAACTGGGTCAGCTGGTCGTACTGGGCCATGTATTGCAGGCGGGCATGCAGTTGTTTGCGCTCGATGGCGGTCGCGACCTGGGCGCAGACGTATTGCAGCAGTTCCTTGTCTTGCTCGGTGTAGCGCTCGCCGCCCGGAATGCTCTTGACGATCAACGCACCGATGGTGCCTTTTTGCGAGTTCAGCGGCACACCCAGCCAACACGGTGCGTTCTGCCCGGTCACCAGCGCTTCGAAGCCGGCAGGCGGTGGGCACTGGTCCGGGGTCAGCAGGATCGGCTGCCCCGTACGGATCACTTCGGTGCACAGGCGCCCGGTCATGGTTCCAGGCTGCTCGGGCTGTGGCTCGTGGTCATCGACGTGATAAGGGAAGTTCAGCTGTGCGCAGTGCTCGTCGTACAGCGCCACGGAAAAATTCAGTGCCGGCAGCCATTCGCCGATGATCATGTGGATGCGTTTGAACAACGCCAGCAGATCCTCTGCCGCATGGGCTGCTTCGGAAATCGCATACAGCGCGGCCTGGCGGGATTCGGCCTGCTTGCGTTCGGTGATGTCGCGGGCCACCGCGATGCGCAACTGATCGTCCTCGGACCAACGTGCAGACCAGAGGATGTGCACCACGCTGCCGTCCTTGCGCAGGTAGCGGTTTTCGAAGTTGAGCTTGGGTTCGCCACCCATGATTTCCCGCGCGGCGTCGAGGGTGCGCTGGCGATCGGCCGGGTGCACCATATCGATCATCGTCTCTCCGATCATCTCATCGGCGCTGTAGCCGAAAATACGCTCGCACGCCGCACTGACAAAGACGAAGCGGCCCTGTTTATCCACCGCACAGACGGCGTCCAGCAACAGATCGATATAGCTTGCCAGTGGCGCGGAATTTCGGTTTTCCATGGTTCAGCGTGGGTGTCCCGATAATGCAGCGCTTATCAATCATCCCTGCCCTGTCGGCCTTGCATCCTTGTGATCATATTCAAGCCTTGTTCGGCATCAGCCCCGGCAACGCATGGACCAGCGCGTTAATGGCGAAACCGATGAACATCACCCCGCACAACCGGGTGATTGCCAGTTCATGACGCTGGTACAAGCTGCGCACTCGCCGAGCACCGACAACGCCAATGAGAATAGCGTAGGCGAGCAACCCGCCGACGAAACTCAGGGCGATCAGCGCCGGCAACATTGACCAGTTGAGCAGTTCCGCGCGGCTCGACAACAGGGCCGTGAACGTCGCCACCGCCACCGGATAGGCCTTCGGATTGGTCAAACCGAACAGAATGCCGTGCCAGAACGGTTGCCGCGCCGGGCCCTGTGGCGCATCAGCGCTGCTGCGCCGGGCGCGCACCGCACGCCAGCCGAGCCAGAACAGGTACAGGCCGCTGAGCACACCGAGCACGTCGAACGCGGTACTGCCGATCTCCCGCGCACCGACAATCGCGATCAGCGCCGTGCTGCACCAGATCACATCGCCAAGCAAATGCCCGCACAGAAACCCTGCCCCGGCCCGTCGCCCATGGGCCGCGCCAATGCCGAACACCGCCAGCACACCCGGCCCCGGGGTGATGCCGTAGATAAAACCCGAGGCAAGCACGGCCATTAGCAACGATGGGGTCATGGGGAGTCCTTTTGAACTGCTTGGTGAATGGTGGCCAGTCTATATCAGGTCTTCAGCTGTCGACTGCCTGATCGCGACAGAAATTCTTCAACGGTGGGTCCCCTGCACGATCCGCTCATTCAGCCAGTTCAACGCCTGATCCCCGCCTCGACGCTTGTGCCAGGCCAGTACAAAGGTGAACGATGGAATGTGAAACGGTGGAGGCACGACAACCAATGAGGACTCATCGATATCGCGCAATCCGCGCGACGCGACGGTGAGGATCAGGTCGGTGCCGCTGATGAGCTGTGGGGCCACGCGCCAATGCGGCAGGCTGATGGCGACACGCCGACGCTCCCGCAAGGCGGTCAGCGCACGCTCGATCTCCGGGGTACCGCTGCCGCGCATTTCCAACAGTACATGGGGCCGAGCCAGATAGGTGGGCAAGTCGAGGACACCATCGGCGGGCAGGCTGTTGCGGTCCACAAGGCAGGCGTAGTGCTCTTCGAACAGCGCTGTGCTGCGCAATTCGTTGGGCATTTCCGGGAATACACCGGCGGCGACATCAATGTCACCGTTGAGCACCCCTTCGAGCATGCTTTCGCGGCTGCCATGGCTGACTTGCAGGTCAATGCCTGGCGCTTCACGGCGCAAGGTTCGGATCAGTCTCGGCAAGACAATGGCGGCGCCATAGTCGGACATCGCCAGGCGGAAGGTCCGCCGGGTGGTCGCGGGATCGAAGGCGTTCGGCGCCAGCAGCGCTTGCACCTGGGCCAGGGCTTCGGCCAGCGGGGCCACCAGTTCCAGCGCTCGCGGTGTCGGTACAAGGCCGGCCCCGGCGCGCACCAGCAGCGGATCGCCAAGCAGGTCACGCAAACGCGCCAGCGCATGGCTGACTGCTGGCTGGCTCAAGTGCAGACGCTCGGCTGCCCGAGTCACGTGTTGCTCGCTGAGCAGGGCGTCGAGGATCACCAGCAAGTTGAGGTCGATGCGTCGAAGATCATTCATTTGCTGCATGTTCTGGATAACAAAACGGAATTTAAATCTGCGCGATGAATACCCTAGAGTCCAGCAAAACCTGTTGGAGCATGAACATGAGTACGTTGCATTGGGCCGGTCTGATAGGGCTGGCGATGATCGCCGGGGCGGTGGTGCCGTTTCAGAGCGCCATCAACGTCAATCTCGGGCGCGGGTTGGGCCATCCGTTGTGGGCGACGCTCGCCTCGTTGCTGGTGAGCGTTGTGGTGTTGTTGCCGATCATCATTGCGATGCGCTTGCCGTTGCCGTCACTGGCGTTCATCAGCAAGGCGCCGCTCTGGATGTGGGCCGGTGGTGCTTTTGGGGTTTGTTTTATTTCCCTGGTGTTGGTGCTGCTACCCAAGCTGGGTGCCGCGGGGTTCATGGCATTGGCGCTGGCGGGGCAAGTGGTGGCGTCGTTATTGCTGGATCACTACGGCTGGTTTGGGTTGGTGGAGCGGCAGGTCACCTTGCCGAAGGTGTTTGGGGTGGCGCTGTTGATGGCAGGGGTGGTGTTGATTCAATTCGGTGCCACACCGAGCAAAACTTTGGTTACGGGGTAAGGCGACAGTGCTGTGGTGCTTGTCAGGCAGTCATCGCGAGCAAGCTCGCTCCCACAGTGATTGTGGTGAATGCAAATAACCTATTCGACGCAGAACCAATGTGGGAGCGAGCTTGCTCGCGATGGCGTCAGCGTTGTCACCACAGACTTCAGACCTTTGATCACAGCCTTCGCCAGCCCCGGCACGGATGCGTGGTCCGTACAGGAACCGGCGTAGCCTGCGAACCGTTTAGAACTTGTCCAGAGTGCGCAACTTCTGCGGCAACCCCCACAGCAACAGCGCCACCGCAATCAGCGCACAGACACCAATGACATACAGCGCCGGCGTGGTGCTGCCGGTCAGGTCCTTGATCCGGCCGACCATMACCGGGCTGACGATGCCGCCGAACTGGCCCAGGGTGTTGATCACCGCAATCCCGCCGGCAGCGCCCGCGCCGGCACCGGCCAGCAGTTTCGGCGGCAGGGTCCAGAAGCTCGGGATGGAGGCGATGATCCCGGCACCGAGCAGGCCCAGTGCGACAATCAGGAAGGTCGTGTGGTTGGCGAAAATCCCCGCACAGAAGAACCCGATCGCACCGACCGCCACCAGACCGGCGACAAACTTGCGGCGCTCGCCGGAAGCATCGGACAGGCGTCCGATCACTACCATGCTGATGGCACCGCAGATGTACGGGATGGCCGTCAGCAAGCCGATCATCACCGGGCTTTCGGTGCCGGCGCTGCGGATCAGTTGCGGCGCCCAGAAGTTCAAGCCGTAGGACGCCACCTGAATCAGGAAATAAATCAGGCCCAAGGTCAGGAAACCCGGAATCCTGAGTGCGGCGAGCAGCGAACCACCGCTCTTGTGCGGCTCATGCTGGGCGATGCGACTGGCCAGCAGGGTCTTCTCCGAAGGCGTCAGCCAATGGGCGTCTTCGATGCGGTCCTTGAGCAGGGTCAGCACCAGCAGACCGAGCCCGATGCACGGCACGCCACCGAGCAGGAACAGCCAGTGCCAGCCACGCATTTGCAGCACACCGTCGAGGTGTTGCAGCACCAGCCCGGAGAACGGCGCGCCCACCAGGCCGGCGAACGCCGACGACAGGAACAGCATCGAGGTGATGCGTCCGCGGTAGTGCTGCGGGAACCACAGGGTCAGGTAATACAGCACGCCCGGGGCGAAACCCGCCTCCATCGCACCGATCACGAAGCGCAGCACGTAGAACTGCCATTCGCTGTTGACGAACACCATGGCCGCCGTGGCCAGGCCCCAGGACATCATGATCCGGGCGATCCAGCGGCGTGCGCCGACCTTGTACAGCATCATGTTGCTCGGCACTTCGAAAATCACATAGCCGACCACAAACAACCCGGCACCCAGGCCGTAAGCGGTGTCGCTCAGGCTCAGGTCGGTCTGCAGCTGAAACTTGGCGAAGCTGATGTTGATGCGGTCGAAAAAAGCGAACAGGTAGCAGACCATGATCAGCGGCATCAGGCGCCAGGCGACTTTGCTGACCAGGGCTTTTTCGGTGTCGTGGCTAACGGCCGGGCTCGCGCCCGCCTCCAGTGCATTAAGGCTCATTGCGGTTCTCCAGGCGGACTTCCCGTGGGTGTCCGATTGTTTTTGTTGTCTGGTTGAGGTGCTTTTTTACTGTGGGAGCGAGCATGCTCGCGATGGCTGAGTCACATCCAACATTGATGTTGACTGACCCACCGCTATCGCGAGCAKGCTCGCTCCTACAGGGGATTGGTGTCAGGTGGGGATCGGATGCAGGTCGCAATTGCGCCCGGCCTTGGCCAGTTGACCGGGTACTTCGTGGCCGAGCAGCGCCGGCAATCCTCGGGACAATTTCAGCAACAGCGGCAAATCGATACCGGTGTGAATGCCGACTTCGTCGCACAGGTTCACCAGATCCTCGGTGCAGATGTTTCCCGATGCTCCCGGTGCAAACGGGCAGCCACCGAGGCCACCGAGGGCCGCATCGAAGCGTCGGGCACCGGCCTCGTAAGCGGCCAGCACGTTGCACAGGCCAAGGCCGCGGGTGTTGTGAAAATGCAGGGTCAGGTCCGCTGGGGACACCCGTTGCAGCACCCGGCGCACCAGCCGGTCGACCTGACGCGGATTGGCCATGCCCGTGGTGTCGGCCAGGGTGATGCCCTGGATGCCGAGTTCCTGATAGGCCTCGACGATTTGCAGTACGCGGTCTTCATCGATCTTGCCTTCGAACGGGCAGCCGAAGGTGGTGGCGACGCTGCCGTTGAGTCGCACAGGACTGTCACCAACGAACTGCACGATCTCGCCGAACGCTGCCAACGAATCATCACAACCCATGCGCATGTTCGCCAGGTTATGAGTCTGGCTGGCGGACATCACCAGGTTCAGTTCATCGGCACTGCACGCCAGTGCCCGTTGCGCGCCCTTGAGGTTGGGGATCAACGCGACATAGATCACCCCCGGTTGTCGGGTAATGCCCTTGAACACCAGTTCACCATCGCGCAGCGCTGGAATGGCCTTGGGCGACACGAACGAACCGGCTTCGATACGGCTGAATCCGGCCTGCGACAGTTGATTGATCAATGCAATCTTGTCGTCGGTTTCAACCCAGGTCGGCTCGATCTGCAAGCCGTCGCGCGGGGACACTTCCTGCACGATCAGGCTATCGGAATAATCGGTGATCATTGCACCACTCCTTCGACTTTCAGGCGCTCTATGTCGGCAACGGTAAGGCCCAGTTGCGCGAGGATGCCGTCGGTGTGCTGGCCCAGACCGGGACCGGACCAGTTCACGCCGCCGGGGGTTTCGGAGAGTTTCGGCACGATGCCCGGCATCTTCACCGTGGCGCCACCGGGCAGCTCGGCATTGAGCAGCATGTCCCGCGCCTGGTAGTGCGGATCGGCGACGATGTCGGCCACCGAATAGATGCGCCCGGCCGGGACTTCGGCGGCCTCCAGCGCGGCCAGTACCTCGTCGATGGGCAGGCTGCTGGTCCAGTGGGTGATGGCGGCGTCGAGCACATTGCTTTTGGCTGCACGCCCGTCGTTGTGGGCGAACTCCGGGGCTTCGGCCAGATCCGGGCGGCCGATGGTTTGCATCAGGCGCTTGTAAATCGGATCGCTATTGCCGGCAATCACCACGTAGGCGCCGTCGGCGGTCAGATAGGTGTTGGACGGCGCGATGCCCGGCAAGGCGCCACCGCTGCGCTCACGCACATGGCCAAGCATGTCGTATTCCGGCACCAGGCTTTCCATGACGTTGAACACGCTTTCGGCCAGGGACACGTCAACGATTTGCCCGCCGCCCTGCCCGGTCTTGACCCGCAGCAATGACATCAGTGCGCCGATCACCGCGTGCAGCGACGCCAGGGAATCGCCAAGGCTGACGCCGACCCGCGCCGGCGGCGAACCGGGCGTGCCGGTGGTGTAGCGAATACCGCCCATGGCTTCGCCGATGGCACCGAAACCCGGACGATCGCGGTACGGGCCGGTCTGGCCATAACCGGAAATCCGCACCAGCGTCAGGTTGGGGTTGAGCGCATGCAATACGTCCCAACCGAGGCCGAGTTTCTCCAGGGCGCCGGGGCGCAGGTTTTCGATCAGCACATCGGCGCTGGTTGCCAGTTGCTTGACCAGTTCGATGCCTTCGGGGGATTTGAGGTTCAGCGCCAGGGACTTCTTGTTGCGCGATTGCAGGTACCACCACAGCGAGGTGCCTTCGTGCAGCTTGCGCCATTTGCGCAAGGGATCGCCCTGGCCCATGGCTTCGATCTTGATCACCTCGGCGCCGAACTCGGCCAGCATGCGCGCCGCAAACGGCGCGGCGATCAGCGTGCCGATCTCGATCACTTTGATCGCACTCAAGGGGGCAGTCATCGCGGGGTACCTCTTGTTCTTGGAATATGCGCCAAGGCTAGAGGACAGGGGGCTCGGGAATCYAACCTTCAGTTGGCAACGAGCGTTCGCGAAATGCGAACGCTCTGGAAGATTGTCGTGACCTGTAGTCCGTCATCGCGAGCAAGCTCGCTCCCACAGGGATCTTCGGTGTTCGCACAACTTGTGCTTCACATTGCCCACTGTGGGAGCGGGCTTGCCCGCGATGGGGCCAGCGCTACCAGCCGGGATCTTTCAGACATCCCCCCGCAAATGCTCAAACAACATCCGGCTCACCGGCGACAGCAACGCCTCATCGCGCACCACCAGGATCAACGCCCGGTCCGACCATTCGTCCGTCAACGGCACCGCGTGCAAACCCAGTGCCCGGCCAAACAATTCATAGGCCCGCTGCGGAAGGATGCCAATCCCCATGTTGGCCTGGATCATGCGGCACATGGCATCGAACCCTGGCACATGAATGCGCACCCGCAACACCTTGCCGGCCTCCCGGGCCGCGGCATGGGTACGCATGTTGATCGAACTGGCGGCATGCAAGCCAACGTAATCGCTGTCCAGCGTATCGGCGAATGCCAGGCTCGAACGGCTCGCCAGCGGATGATGGGGCGGCATCAACACCACCAGTTTGTCCTGGCGATACAGCACGCTGTGCAGGCCTTTGATATCACTGTCGATGGAACAGATCCCGAGGTCGGCCACCCCGTCGAGCACGCCTTGAATCACCCCGGCGCTGGGGCGTTCTTCGAGGTCGGTCTTGACCTGTGGGTGACGCTCGGAAAAGTCCCGCAGGTCCTCGGGCAAAAACTGAATGATCGCCGACAGGTTGGCGAGCATCCGCACATAACCGCGTACACCGTGGCTGTGCTCGCCCAGTTCAAGGCCCATTTTCTCGACGTTGAACAGCATCTGCCGGGCATGGTGCAGCAGGGTTTCACCGGCAGGCGTCAGGGACATGCCCTTGGCCTGGCGCACGAACAGGCTGATGCCCAGTGCCTCCTCCAGCTCCATCAAGCGCTTGCTCGCCGCCGAAACGGCAATCGCTTCGCGCGAGGCGGCACGAGTCAGCGTGCCCTCTTCATGCACGGCGACGAACAATTGCAGAGTGATCAGGTCGAGACGGCGGATCAGGCTTTTTTGCAGCATCGGGTACTCGGCGAAGTCGGCTCAGACAGAATCGCAGCATAGCGTTCTTCGCCCGCGTCGTGCCGTGGTCCGGGCACCCGGTCGTGATAAAGTCGCCGCCCAAAGACCTTTTGCCGTGAGACGAAGACCGCAATGACCGATTTCCAGGATGTCGATGCCCAACTTGAAGACTGGAACGCCTTGCGCAACACCGCTTCGTTCAGTGGTTTGCTGGTGGGCAACGGCGCCAGTCGCGCGGTGTGGGACGATTTCGGCTACGAGTCGCTGTTCGAAAACGCCCGCACCGTTGAAGAAAAACCCTTGAGCCCGTCCGAGCTGAGCGTGTTCGATGCGCTGCAGACCCGCAGTTTCGAGCAGGTACTGAGTGCACTGAAAACCACCAGCCGGGTTAACAAGGCCCTGGCTGTCAGCTCCGCCGCCCCGCGCAATCGCTACTACGCGATCAAGGAAGCGCTGATCAACACCGTGCATGCGGTGCATATCCCGTGGCGGCTGGTGGTGCCCTCGACGCTGGCAACCATCAATCAGGAACTGGCCAGTTATCGCACGGTGTTCACCACCAATTACGACCTGCTCAACTACTGGGCGGTGCAACAGCAGCCCGAGGCGATCACCGATTTGTTCCAGGGCGCAGAACCCGGTTTCGACCTGAGCGACACGGCCACCGACAAAACCCGTTTGCTGTACCTGCACGGCGGTCTGCATCTGGTGCGCAACCAGGACGGCACGGCGCGCAAGCTGATGTCGACCGAGGGCACCTTGCTGGGCAGTTTCGCCATCAACAACACGATCAAGACCCTCGACGACGTGCCGCTGTTCGTCAACGAAGGGCCGAGCGCGGACAAGCTCAAGACCATCCGCAGTTCGGACTATCTGTCGTTCTGCTACGAGCAACTACTCGGTCACGGCCAGGCACTGTGCATCTTCGGCCATGCGTTGGGGGAGCAGGACAGTCATATCATCCACGCCTTGCGCCTGGCGAAGCCGCAGGTGGTGGCGATCTCGATCTATCCGCGCAGCAAGGCATTCATCCAGCACCAGAAGCGGCATTACGCGAAGGTGTTTGAGGGGACGGGTGTGGAGTTGCGGTTTTTTGATTCCAAGAGCCATGCGCTGGGTGGCCCGAAGCTGGCGGTTCCGGTCGAGGTTTAGCGGCGACGCGGCTGCCGCCATTGTCGGATCGCATTACCCCTGTGGGAGCGAGCTTGCTCGCGATGAGGCCATTACATTCAACACAGATGTTGATTGTCAGACCGCCATCGCGAGCAAGCTCGCTCCCACAGGATTGGTACTGGATGTGAAGGTAGCGTTCAAAGCACTGGCAAGGTCTTGTCCTTGACCACTTTGCTCGGGCCATTAGCCTTCACGCTGGCGATGCCTTTCTCCATGGCTGCAGCGGAGGAATAGGCCTCGCTGCTGCCGATGATCTCGTGGTTGCCTGCCTTGAGGTTGAAATACGGGTGGCCATCCTTGGTGGTTTTCTTCTCGTAACGCTCATCCAGCGGGCTGTTGGCCTGGACCGCGGCGATGCCTTTGTCGGCGGCGGCGTGGGTGGTGTACAGCTCGCTGGTCAGGATGGTCTCGGCGTTGGCCGCCTTGAGGACAAACCTGAACTGGCCATTGCTGCTTTTGCTCACTTCATACCATCCGGACATGCTCTTTCTCCTGGGCGATTGAGAGGTTGCGCGCTTCACAGTAAAGACCAGCCTGGTGTTTCTGTCGTCTGTACCGGCCCCATCGCGAGCAAGCTCGCTCCCACAGGTTCAGCGTGATCCCTGTGGGAGCGAGCTTGCTCGCGAAAGGGGCAATGCGGTTGCAGCTATTTCACCACTGCCCGAACCACCGACAACTCCGGCGCCGACGTCCGCCGCTGGCTCAGATACCGCGTACAACTCACCCGCAAGAACGAAGCGAAATTGACCACCTCGCCGCGATAGTCCATCACCTCTTCATACAACTTGGCGATCAACTGATTGGTGGTCATGCCATCGACCTCGGCGATTTCGCTGAGGATGTCCCAGAACTGATTCTCCAGCCGCAGGGTGGTGACCACCCCGCAGATGCGCAGCGAGCGGGAGCGCGATTCGTAAAGAATCGGGTCGGCTTTGACGTACAGCTCGCACATGGACATGCCCCCTCGTTACAGCGTGATTTTGGTACCCAGCAACCCCAGGAAACCGGCCAGCCAGTTCGGGTGCGCAGGCCAGGCCGGAGCCGTGGCCAGATTGCCCTGAACATGGCCGTCCGTCACCGGAATATCGATATACGTACCGCCCGCCAGTCGCACTTCCGGAGCGCAGGCCGGATAAGCGCTGCATTCGCGACCTTCGAGAACACCCGCTGCCGCCAGCAACTGCGCGCCATGGCACACGGCGGCGATCGGTTTGCCGGCCTTGTCGAATGCGCGCACCAGTTCCAGGACTTTTTCGTTCAGGCGCAGATACTCCGGCGCACGGCCGCCCGGAATCAGCACGGCGTCATAATCGGCGGCGTTGACCTTGGCGAAATCGAAGTTGAGGGCAAACAGGTGACCGGGTTTTTCGCTGTAGGTCTGATCGCCTTCAAAGTCATGAATCGCCGTGCGCACGGTCTGGCCGGCAGTTTTGTCCGGGCAAACGGCGTGTACTGTGTGGCCGACCATCAGCAGCGCCTGGAACGGCACCATCACCTCATAGTCTTCGACGTAATCACCAACCAGCATCAGAATTTTTTTCGCAGCCATGGGAGGACTCCTCTGGAAGTGGGCGTGCAGGAGTATTCAAGGTAGTCCTTATCCGGTGGGGTGGGTAACAACCGGCTACTACCTGATGGACCGCGTTATCGTTCTTCGCGGGCAAGCCACGCTCCCACAGGTTTTGCGTTGGCCACGAGAACGACACAGGACCTGTGGGAGCGAGCTTGCTCGCGATGGCGGCCTCAAACTGTACGGATACTTCTGTAGCCAGCTGTAAGCGCCACAGCCCCGGGTTTATGGCTAGATAACACCCTCTCCCACCCTCCACGATTCTGGTTGCCATCATGTCCTCGCGCGAAAACACCGGCATGGCCCTGGGCCTGCTCGGCGTTGTGATCTTCAGCCTCACCCTGCCCTTCACGCGGATCGTCGTGCAGGAACTGCACCCGCTGCTCAATGGCCTGGGCCGGGCACTGTTTGCAGCGGTTCCGGCGGCGTTGTTGTTGCTGTGGCACCGGGAAAAATGGCCGACCTGGAAACAGGTCAAAGGCCTGACGCTGGTGATGGCCGGGGTGATCCTCGGTTTCCCGGTATTGTCGGCCTGGGCCATGCAAACCTTGCCGGCGTCCCACGGTGCGCTGGTCAACGGTTTGCAGCCGCTGTGCGTGGCCCTGTATGCCGCGTGGTTGTCCCATGAACGGCCTTCAAAAGCCTTCTGGGCCTGC
The DNA here is from genome assembly GCF_056400405.1 of Pseudomonas sp. P5_B3. Classification (NCBI taxonomy): domain Bacteria; kingdom Pseudomonadati; phylum Pseudomonadota; class Gammaproteobacteria; order Pseudomonadales; family Pseudomonadaceae; genus Pseudomonas; species Pseudomonas sp. P5_B3. The sequence goes on from NZ_JBFULI010000016.1 coordinate 60,575, forward strand.
GCCGCATTGGGCAGCGCGTTGGTGCTCGGTTATGCACTGATCAGCGGTGCCGGCAGCATTCAGGCCGGTGATTTGCTGATGCTGGGGGCCATTGCAGTGGGCGGATTGGGCTACGCCGAGGGAGGCCGACTGGCCAGGGAGATGGGCGGCTGGCAGGTGATCTGCTGGGCACTGGTGCTGTCGACGCCGTTGCTGATCGGGCCGGTGGTGTATCTGGCGCTGCAACATCAGGGCGAAATTTCCGCCAAGACCTGGTGGGCCTTCGGTTATGTCTCGCTGTTTTCGCAGTTCATCGGCTTCTTCGCGTGGTACGCCGGGCTGGCCATGGGCGGCATTGCCCGGGTCAGTCAGATCCAGTTGCTGCAGATCTTCTTCACCATCGCCTTCTCGGCGCTGTTCTTCGGTGAACATGTGGAGCCGATTACCTGGCTGTTTGCTGCCGGCGTCATTGTGACTGTGATGCTGGGACGCAAGACCGCGATCAAACCCAATCCTGTGGGAGCGACGGTGCGGCGATCCGACTTGCTCGCGATGGGGACATCACATTCAACACATCTGTCGACTGTAAATCCGCCATCGCGAGCAAGCTCGCTCCCACAGGATCAAAGGTAACCGTCAGCGCGCAGCAAGGTTTCCAGGCAATGCTCGCTGATGTGATAGAAGTCCTTCAGTTCCTGAATCTTCGCCAGCAACCGGGCCGGGTCCCCCGGCTCGGCGCGTTTGACTGCCAGGATCATCTTGTTCTTGTTGGTGTGGTCCAGTGAGATGAACTCGAACACCTTGGTCTCGTAGCCGCAGGCCTCAAGGAATAACGCGCGCAAACTGTCGGTGACCATTTCCGCCTGCTGGCCCAGGTGCAGGCCGTATTGCAGCATCGGCTTGAGCAGCGCCGGGCTCTGGATTTGCAGGCGGATCTGTTTGTGGCAGCACGGCGAGCACATGATGATCGCCGCGCCGGAGCGGATGCCGGTGTGGATCGCATAGTCGGTGGCGATGTCGCAGGCATGCAGGGCGATCATTACATCCAGCTCGCTCGGTGCCACGCTGCGCACGTCACCGCACTTGAACACCAGGCCGGGGTGTTCAAGCTTGGCGGCCGCGGCGTTGCACAGGGTGACCATGTCTTCACGCAACTCGACGCCGGTCACTTCACCTTCGGCCTTCAAGGTGTTGCGCAGATAGTCGTGGATGGCGAAGGTCAGGTAACCCTTGCCCGATCCGAAGTCCGCCACGCGCACCGGTTTGTCCAGCGCCAGGGGCGACGAGGTCAGCGCATGGCTGAACACTTCGATGAACTTGTTGATCTGCTTCCACTTGCGCGACATCGCCGGGATCAGTTCATGCTGCTTGTTGGTCACACCCAGGTCGGCGAGAAACGGCCGGCTCAGGTCAAGAAAACGGTTTTTCTCACGGTTGTGCTCGGCCGATGGCACTTCGCGCAATTGTTGAGGTTTGCTCTTGAACAGCGATGACTTGCCCTTTTTGCTGTATTCGAGCTGGACTTCGTCGGTCAACGCCAACAAATGCGCATTTTTGAAAGACGCTGGCAGCAGTCCGGCAATGCTTGCCACACCTTCGGCCAGCGGCAGGTTCTTGGTGATGTCGCGGGTCTTGTAGCGGTAGACAAAGGACAGGCTAGGCAGCGCCTTGACCGTCACCGGTTTGATGATGATCCGCTGCAGGTCCGTTTCATCACCCACGTACCTGGCCAGCACCAGTTTGATGAACGCATTTTGCTCGAGGCTGGTTTGCACCAGGTCGATGAACTGGGTGTGATGATCCGGCGCGAGACTGGCGGGAGTGGCGGTGACGGACATGGAAAAACGGCCTCAGGCGATGCAAATCGGAGAATGCCGTTATTTTAAGGGGGACGAGGACTTTGGGCACGGAGTTATTTTGCGGCAGGTCCCAGTCATGATGCCCAGGACCTCAATACAACCGCCGAAAACTCAGGGTTCCACCAAGCGAAGCCTGCGGTTGTTCGGCGAGTTGATGATGTGTTTGACGATCAGCCCCACTGGTACCGCCCAAGTCAGGCCATTGGCAGGGTCAGTCACCACGGCGACCGTTTCGGAACTTGCCTCGATATCCAGGCGCCGCCGGTCGTTGCACGACTTGAGTACGCCGTAGGCACGGCTAACCAGCCTTTCCGCCAGGTACATCGGTACATCCATATTCTGCAGATGCTTCACCGCGCGACAAAACAGGACTTGATCATCGTTCCCCCCTTCACTTTCATGGCGCCCCAGAAACGCCTGGGCTATAGCCAGCAGCTCCCCATTCAGGTCTGCATATTCATCGATGATTTTCATGCTCACGCCCCCTGCGGCACGTCTGTCGTGGCAGGACTGACTGCTACGGGCCGGGCGGCACGGCGCAAATCGGGTCCGGCGCAAGGCAAACGTACGGCCGGATTGGGCATGCCGCTGGGCGAAAGTTCATGGGTCATTTCAAACTCGGCACGTACGGACCAACCGCAAGCTTCCGACGTACATTGCAGATACGCCACCCGCAGGAAAATATGTCGGCCCTCGCTGGTGCGGATGCGCATCCTGTTCAAGCAGTGCGGACACACCATTTTATAAGTACTCATGCTTGATTCCCGACGGTCATTGAGTGGCAATCAACCTGATCAAACGCAATACTGCTTGAAACGTTCATCGCGGCACTCCGGACTTGCGAACAGTGTCTGCCAGGCATAAGGAGGTGCATCCGGCGGACGTGTAATGGGTTCGAGCCATGCTCGTAGGAAATCACCCTGATACTATTAGGAAGTTTCAACATCGTATTCTTCTGACTCATCTTTGAAGATTGATTACTCACATGAAAAAAAGTATTCATTACGCATAAATTAGGCACTCAAAAAGCATAAGTCAAAAGAAAGAGGCTCAAATTGCGTAGCAAAAAATCACAAGCTGTTCTGGCTCGATTAAAGCAAGTCACGGGCACAAAAACCGATGCCTCTTTATCTTCCGCGCTACAGATCAGCCCGCAAACCCTTAGCAGCTGGAAAGGGCGCGATAGCACGCCATACTCACTATGCGTAGAAATCGCTCAAAACCGGGGAATATCCCTTGACTGGCTGCTGCTGGGCGAAGGTCCGATTTTGAGACAAACAGTTACTAATTCTTCGGAAGCCAATCAGGAAAGCACAGCACGGGAAAACACCATTCTCACGCTCTGGCGGTTGCTCGGCGAAGATGATCGCTGCGCCATACAAAACGCACTCGAGGAAAAGCAACGACTGCGTGATATGGAACTCAGGCTTTCCGAAATGGCTTCCATTCTGGCAACGCTTAAACCTTCGAATGAAACTTGATGACCCATGTAATCCGAAGTTTCATTGCTTCAAGACATGCCGCGTCCGCCACCCACACCAGAGCAACCCATTCACGGCCCCTCATCTTCGCCCTCGCAGGTGTCGAATGATTTCGCCGATACCGACGCTATCGATCCATTGCATGAGCTTGATGCTGATAGGAATAACAACCAGTGCGCAAAGAAAGGCTGTCACGCCTGCTGTCAGAAAAGGCACCAGCGGATGTGCGACAGGCGTGAAGAGGTAACCGACACCCGCAGACAGCAACCAGGAACCGATGCGCTGCCAGGCTTTGAAGTCAGTGCGAGTGGTTGTGACCAGCCACGCGCCGAGCATTGCACCGAACAGTACCTCGCCATCAACCACTGGCAGCGATGCAATCCCCATTCCCAACATGAGCCCGCTGATACCGTTGTAGGTCGAATCAGTCAGGCTCATGCGCACCTCGCGCAACGACCGAATCCACGATGATGGCTCCCGACTCGATCGCCTTGAGCAAGGCAGAACTGCGAGAGTCGACGTCGAACTTTCGGCGAATATTGGCGAAGTGAAAATTGACGGTAGACTCCGCGCAATTCTCGATCCTGGCGATTTCCCAGGAAGTCTTGCCCTTGAAACACCACATCAGGATTTGTGTTTCTTTCGCCGTCAGCTTCGCCGTTGGCGTACTTCCCTCTCCGCCGGGTGCTACCCGTGCCAAAGAGTCATTCGATTGTTGGCTTGACATAAGAATCCCTCTTCGCGGGAACACCCGTCGCTGGGCGTCCACTGTTAGAGAGAAATACTGACGACAAGGCCGAACCCGAACAATTAACGGGAGTTGTAGCGGCGAGCGCTACACAACGCCACTGCAAGACTTAGCCGAGCACCACCAACCGGTTCGGCAACTCATTGCGCACATGGGTCACTGGCACATGCACCTTGAGCAGCTCGCCGCAGGCTTCGATGCAGCTGATAAACCCTTGCAGCGTCTGCCCCAGCTGCACCTGCCGGGTGAATGTGGCGACGATCGCGTCCCAGTGCTTGTTGTCCAGGCGACTGGAAATCCCTTCATCCACCAGGATCTCCACGTAACGCTCGGCTTCGGAAACGAAAATCAGCACGCCAGTGCTGCCCTCGGTGTGGTGCAGGTTCTGCTCCAGGAACTGTCGGCGCGCCAGGTTCGAGGCGCGCCAGTGGCGCACCGAGCGCGGGATCAGATGGGTGGTGACTTTCGGCAGGCGGAACACCAGGCATAACACGATGAAGAGGGCCCATTGCACCAGCAGCAGGCTGTGCAGGGTCAGCCAACCGGTGAAGTAATGCACGATGCCCGGTACCAGCAGCGCCAGCAGGCTGGCCCACAGCAGCGGGATGTACGCATAGTCGTCGGCGCGGGCCGCGAGCACGGTCACCAGTTCTGCGTCGGTCTCGCGCTCGACCCGGGCAATGGCCTCGGCCACTTTGCGTTGTTCGTGTTCAGTCAGTAATGCCATGTCGTGAATTGCCTGCTCGTTTTTATTATCACCAGCCGCCGGACGAACCGCCCCCGCCGAAACTGCCCCCGCCGCCGCTGAAGCCTCCCCCTCCACCGCCGCCGCCAAATCCACCACCGCCAAAGCCGCCCCCGGATCCACCGGAGCCGCCCCGGCCGGCAGGAAGAATACCGAGCATCTGGCACACAAAAACAGTCAGGATGAGCAACATCAGCAAAAACACGAACAACCCGGGATGCCGCGAGACGAAATCGTCCCCCGGATCGCCTCTGGACGCATACGCCGTGGAGGGTTCGTCCAAGGGGTTGCCGCCCAGCACTACCAGCATCGCCGCCACGCCATCACTGATGCCCTTGCTGAAGTTGCCGGTCTTGAACGCCGGGGTGATGACCTGGTTGATGATCACCGAACTCTGGGCATCGGTCAGGCGATCCTCCAGGCCGTATCCGACTTCGATGCGAAGTTTACGCTCGTCACGGGCGACGATCAGCAAGGCGCCGTTGCTCTTGTCCTTCTGCCCGATGCCCCAGTGGCGGCCGAGCCGGTACCCGAAGTCGGCGATGTCGGTACCCTGCAAATCCGGCAAAGTCACTACCACAAGCTGCTCGCCGGTGGCTTGCTCATGGGCCTGAAGCTGTTGGGTGAGATGCTGGCGCACCGATGGCTCGATCATCTGCGCATTGTCGACCACCCGCCCGGTCAGCGCCGGGAAGCTCAGCTCGGCCCGGGCAGCGATCGTCACCACCCATAACAACAGCAACAGGCCTGTTTTCAGGACGCGCATTGGCAACCTCTTGCGTGGTGACACCGATGACCGCTGTTCAGAATTTGACCTCGGGGGCCTTTTCCGACCCTGGTGTGGCTTCGAAGGTCTCGCGCACCGGCAGATTGCTGTACATCACGCTGTGCCAGAGGCGACCGGGGAACGTGCGGATCTCGGTGTTGTATTTCTGCACTGCGAGGATGAAGTCGCGCCGGGCCACGCTGATGCGGTTCTCGGTGCCTTCAAGCTGCGATTGCAAGGCGAGGAAATTCTGGTTGGCCTTCAGGTCCGGATAACGCTCGGAGACCACCATCAAACGGCTCAAGGCGCCGCTGAGCTGATCCTGGGCCTGTTGGTACTGCTTGAGTTTTTCCGGGTTGTCGAGGGTCGAGGCATCCACCTGGATCGAGGTGGCCTTGGCCCGAGCCTCAATGACGGCCGTCAGGGTCTCTTCTTCATGTTTGGCGTAGCCCTTGACGGTTTCCACCAGATTGGGAATCAGGTCGGCACGGCGCTGATACTGGTTCTGCACCTGGCCCCAGGCAGCCTTGGCCTGTTCATCGAGGGTCGGGATATTGTTGATGCCGCAGGCAGTCAGCAACGTGGCCAACATCAGCAGCGTGGCGACCTGCAGGCGCGAACGGTAGGTTGGACTTACATTCATCAGGCTGATGCTCCCTTGTACATGTCATGAAAAAACCGACCGTGAAACCTTCTGGGCCGGCTCTTGGGGCATAATCGCCCGCGCCTCTGGATTGCAACGGGCCGATGGGCTAAAAAGAGGCCCTGCGCAAAAACGCATCCGCCATCTGGCTGTGGTTTTTTGGCTCTGGTCTTTTGAGCCGGCACCCGAACAACAATAGACGCTCCCTAAATTTTGGCTGGCCGGCGTGTACATCGCCGTTTGGGCCCTTGAGAAAACTATTCATGAAGAAGCTGTGTTTGCTGGGCCTGTTCGTCAGCCTGGCCAGTCATAACGTATTGGCCGCCACGACGCCCGCACCCCTGGAGAACAAGGAAGCCTTCGTCAGCAACCTGATGAAGCAAATGACCCTCGATGAAAAAATCGGCCAACTGCGCCTGATCAGCATCGGCCCGGAAATGCCGCGCGAAATGATCCGCAAGGAAATCGCGGCGGGCAACATCGGCGGTACGTTCAACTCGATCACCCGCCCGGAAAACCGGCCGATGCAGGACGCGGCCATGCGCAGCCGCCTGAAGATCCCGATGTTCTTCGCCTACGACGTGATCCACGGCCACCGCACCATTTTCCCGATCCCGCTGGCCCTGGCCTCGAGCTGGGACATGGACGCCATCGGCCTGTCCGGGCGTATTGCCGCCAAGGAAGCCGCGGCTGACAGCCTCGACGTCACCTTCGCGCCGATGGTCGACATCTCCCGCGATCCGCGCTGGGGGCGTACTTCCGAAGGCTTCGGCGAAGACACCTACCTGGTGTCGCGCATAGCCGGCGTGATGGTCAAGGCGTTTCAGGGGACTGGTGCGAACGCGGCCGACAGCATCATGGCCAGCGTCAAGCACTTCGCCCTGTACGGCGCGGTCGAGGGTGGCCGCGACTACAACATCGTCGACATGAGCCCGGTCAAGATGTACCAGGACTACCTGCCGCCGTACCGTGCCGCCATCGATGCCGGCGCTGGCGGAGTCATGGTTGCGCTGAACTCGATCAACGGCGTGCCGGCCACCGCCAACACCTGGCTGATGAACGACCTGCTGCGCAAGGAGTGGGGCTTCAAGGGCCTGGCGGTCAGCGACCACGGGGCGATATTCGAGCTGATCAAGCACGGCGTTGCCGCCGACGGTCGCGAAGCGGCGAAGCTGGCAATCAAGGCCGGCATCCACATGAGCATGAACGACACCCTGTACGGCAAAGAGCTGCCAGGGCTGCTGAAGTCCGGCGAAATCCAGCAGAGCGACATCGACAACGCCGTGCGTGCGGTACTGGGCGCCAAGTACGACATGGGCCTGTTCAAGGACCCGTACCTGCGCATCGGCAAGGCCGAGGATGACCCGGTCGACACCTACGCCGACAGCCGCCTGCATCGCGCCGAGGCCCGTGATGTGGCACGCCGCAGCCAGGTGCTGCTGAAAAACCGCAACGAAACCCTGCCGCTGAAGAAGACCGCGAAAATCGCCCTGGTCGGTCCGCTGGCCAAGGCGCCCATCGACATGATGGGCAGCTGGGCCGCTGCCGGTCGCCCTGCTCAATCGGTGACCTTGTTCGATGGCATGACCGCCGCGCTGGGCGATAAATCGACACTGATCTACGCCCGTGGCGCCAACATCACCAGCGACCCGAAAATCCTCGGTTACCTGAACTTCCTCAACTTCGACGCCCCGGAAGTGGTGGATGACCCGCGCCCGGCCAAGGTGCTGATCGACGAAGCGGTGAAAGCGGCCAAGGATGCCGATGTGGTCGTTGCCGCCGTCGGCGAATCCCGTGGCATGTCCCACGAATCGTCGAGCCGCACCGACCTGAACATCCCGGAAAACCAGCGCGAGCTGATCCGTGCCCTGAAAGCCACCGGTAAACCGCTGGTGCTGGTGTTGATGAACGGCCGCCCACTGACGATCCTCGAAGAGAAAGAGCAGGCTGACGCGATCCTGGAAACCTGGTTCACCGGCACCGAAGGCGGCAACGCCATCGCCGATGTGCTCTTCGGCGACTACAACCCGTCGGGCAAACTGCCGATCAGTATCCCGCGTTCGGTCGGCCAGATTCCGACCTACTACAACCACCTGACCATTGGCCGGCCGTTCACTCCGGGCAAACCGGGCAACTACACCTCGCAATATTTCGATGACACCACAGGCCCCCTGTACCCGTTCGGCTATGGCCTGAGCTACACCGAGTTCAGCCTGAGCGACATGGCCCTGTCGTCGACCACACTGAACAAGACCGGCAAGCTCGACGCCAGCGTCACGGTGAAAAACACCGGCAAGCGCGACGGCGAAACCGTGGTGCAGTTGTACATCCAGGACGTGGCCGGCTCGATGATCCGCCCGATCAAGGAACTGAAGAATTTCCAGAAAGTAATGGTCAAGGCTGGCGAGCAGAAAGTCGTGCACTTCACCATCACCGAGGACGACCTGAAGTTCTACAACACCCAGCTCAAATACGCGGCGGAACCGGGCAAGTTCAACGTGCAGATTGGCCTGGATTCAGTGGACGTGACGCAGCAGAGTTTTGAGTTGCTCTAATCCCTGAAACACCGCAAAAACCTGTAGGAGCGAGCCTGCTCGCGATGACGCCATAACATTCAACATCATTGTTGACTGTCAGGCCGCCATCGCGAGCAGGTCGGGTCGCCGCACCGTCGCTCCTACAGTGGTTTCAGGGTGTTTGAAAGTTTGGGTTCAACCCCTTCGATCCAGCAGATTCACCACCACCCGATCCACCCATCCCCACACCCGCTGCTTGACCCGCCGCCACAATGGCCGGCGCTTCCACTCCTCCAGACTGACTTGCTGGCTCAGGGCGAAGTCGTGCTCGAAACTCGCCGCCACCGACCGGGTCAACCCGGGGTCCAGCGCTTCCAGGTTGGCTTCCAGGTTGAAGCGCAGGTTCCAGTGATCGAAGTTGCACGAGCCGATGCTCACCCAGTCATCGATCAGGACCATTTTCAGGTGCAGGAAACACGGTTGGTACTCGAAGATCTTCACCCCGGCCTTGAGCAGTCGCGGGTAGTAACGATGCCCGGCGTAGCGCACGGACGGGTGATCGGTACGGGGGCCGGTCAGCAGCAACCGCACATCGACGCCCCGGGCAGCCGCCCGGCGCAGGGAACGGCGGACTTTCCAGGTCGGCAAAAAGTACGGCGTGGCCAGCCAGATTCGTCGTTGGCCGCTGTTCAACGCGCGCACCAGCGATTGCAGAATGTCCCGGTGTTGACGGGCGTCGGCATAGGCCACCCGGCCCATGCCCTCGCCCATGGACGGCACCCGTGGCAGGCGCGGCAAGCCGAAATGCGAGGCCGGTCGCCAGGCGCGACGATGGCGGTTGGCGATCCACTGGCGATCGAACAGCAACTGCCAGTCGAGCACCAGCGGCCCGGTGATTTCCACCATCACCTCATGCCATTCGCTGACGTCTTCCCCCGGGGTCCAGAACTCATCGGTGACACCGGTGCCGCCGACGACCGCCAGGCTCTGATCCACCAGCAACAATTTGCGGTGATCGCGGTAGAAGTTGCCGACCCAACGCCGCCAGCTCAGGCGATTGTAAAAACGCAGCTCCACGCCGGCAGCCGTCAGCCGCTGACGCAAGGTCAGGGTGAAGGCGAGGCTGCCATAGTCATCGAACAGGCAGCGCACTCGCACCCCGCGCTCGGCGGCCTGCACCAATGCCTGGACCATGGCTTCGGCGCAGGCGCCCGCTTCCACCAGATACAGCTCCAGCTCGACCTGTTCTTCGGCGCGGGCAATCGCCACCAGCATGCGCGGGAAAAACTGCGGACCATCGACCAGCAGTTCGAAGTGGTTGCCTTCACGCCAGGGAAAAATCGCTCCGGCCATGTCAGCGCGCCGTGAAAATCAGCACCGCACCCACCGGCACCGACAGACTGATCGCCGACAGGCCGGCCATTTTGCGCAACGTTTCCAGACCAGGTGCCAGATCGAAATCCTCGGCGTTGATCACCAGCGGTTCTAGGGTCACCACTTGAAAGCGTCGGTCATCGAGACGGGTCGCCAGCAGTTCGGCGGGGTATTCGTGTTGTTTGCCGTGCAGGTCCACCATCAGCGGCAGGCGCAATTCCAGCTGCGCGCCGGGAGCGAGGTCGTTGATCGGGCGCAGATCGATTTTCGTGGTGATCACGGCGTCGGGAAACCGGTCGATCTGGAACAGTTCCTTGCGCATGCGCTCATCGCGCAACGGGATGCCGCTGTTGATCGATTCCAGCTCGACTTCCACCTGCGCCAGTCCCTCGGGATCGACCTTGCCGTGCAACACCAGAAAGCGCTGCACTTCGGAAACATTGGCGTTTTTGGTGCTGACGAATGACAGACGCGAGGACTCACCATCCAGGTACCAATCGGCGCGGGCCGACAACGCGGCACCGGCCAGCAGCAGGAAAGCAAGGGATTGAAGGGTGGAGCGCTTGAACATAGAGACTCGTGGGGCAGATAAACCTGTGCTGAACCTTAACTGGCCTTCAGCGCATTGCAAGCCGTCTATTACGCCAAACCTGCTTTTGTGGCGAGGGAACTTGCTCCCTCGCCACAAAAGCCCTCCCCTCACCCAGGAACTTCATTGTGATCATGGCTCCAAGCGACAGCCCTGTCGCTCCCCCATCCACACGGCGCTGTTGCTGCGGCCCATGCCGCTGACCGTGACACGCTTGCCGGCAGCGTCATCGGTAAAGCCGCTGGCGGGCAGCCACTGCTTCACATAGCGGTGGCAATACTCGGTGTCGTTACCCATCACATAGCGGCACGAGCAATATTCCTTGGCGGTGTAAGCGCTGATGATGTCGGGGAACGCCCACAGCGCCACCCGCTCGTGCCAGATCCAGCCGAGCAAGGCGATCAGCAGGATCAACAATAGGGAACTGGCCGGTCGACGACGAATGAAACCGGTCATGGCTGCACCTTCCCGGCAAAGACCTTGAGCGCGAGTTGGAGCAGTTGGTTGTGCCGGTAGCTGCCGTCGCGGTCATCGCCATAGCGGACGATCACCAGGTGTTCGCTGGGGATCACATACATTGCCTGCCCCCAATGACCCAATGCGGCGAATGTGTCGGCGGGGGCATCGGGCCAGGCTCGTGCCGCGCCCTCGACGGCTCGATTGAGCCACCATTGGCCGCCGGGGACGGCATCGTCTTCGTGTGCGTGATAGTGAGCGAAGGGCTCGCGGTTGAACGCCACCCAATCCTTGGGCAGTAACTGCTTGTCTCCCCAACGACCCTCGCGGGCCATCAACAGACCGACCCGGGCCAGGTCCCGTGCAGTGAGGTAGGCATAGGACGACGCGACGAAAGTGCCCGTGGCATCGGTCTCCCAGATCGCGTGACGAATGCCCAGCGGTTCGAACAATGCAGTCCACGGAAAGTCGGGATAACGGCCGGGACCGACGATGGTTTTCAACGCGGCGGACAGCAGATTGCTGTCGCCGCTGGAGTAGCGAAACGTCTGGCCTGGCGCCGCATAAGCATCATGGGCCGCGGTAAATGCGGCCATGTCGTGGCGACCACGGGTGTAGAGCATGGCCACCACCGAAGACTTCAGCGGTGCGTATTCGTAGTCTTCCTGCCAGTCCAGGCCCGAGGCCCAGTGCAGCAGGTCGGCCATGGTCATGTCGGGGTGTTTATGCAGGGGCGGATAAAACTTCGCCACCGGGTCGCCGAGCTTGAACAAGCCTTCGCCATAGGCCACGCCGAGGACCGTAGCCATCAGGCTTTTACTGATCGACCAGATCAGGTGCGGTGTCTCGGCCGTCGTCGGACCGGCGTAGCGTTCGTAGAGCAACTGGCCGTCGCGAATCACCAGCAAGGCATCGGTGCGAATGCCCTGGCGAGTGGTGTCATCGCGGGATGGGAAGGCATAGGCCTCCAGGGCCTGAAGCGCCGGACCGGTCGGTGTCGGGGCGGTCGGCCATTGCTCGGCGGGCCAGTTTTCGGCCCGGGCCGTGAAGCTGAACAACAGCAGGAAAATCAGGGACAAGCCTTTGGACATGGCGGGGGCTCGGAGATTGAACTTGCTGAGCCTAGTCGAGCTTGATGACAATTCAGAAGTTCATGTTGCCAATCAGGCCGCCATCGCGAGCAAGCTCGCTCCCACAGGTTTAGTGTCCTAACTGATTTTGTGTGTGCCAGAGCCCCCTGTGGGAGCGGGCTTGCCCGCGATGAGGCCAGTCAATTCAACGAAAATTCCGCCAACGCCTTGGCCAACCGCTTGCCCCGAGCCCCCGCCGCCAACTCCATCACCGCCTGATCCCGCTGCCACATCACCGCCCACTCCACAGGCCCTCCAGCCAACGCCTCATTGACCTCAGCCTTGAGCCCTTCGAACTGTGCAAACAACCCGCCAAGCAACACATGCCCGGCCGGATGGGTCGGTGGCTGGCGGCTGGTTTCCGCGCACCCCGCCAACAACCCCAGCAACCGCAGTTGCAAGCCTTGCGGCCAAGCACATTCCTGGCCGACGCCATACAACCACGCCGTCATGGCGCTCAGCACATAGATGTCTTCCAGGGTGCGGAACGGTTTGACGTAGGCGTCCCAGCCATCCCCGGCGAGCAATTCACACAGTGCGTTATCCAGAAACAACCGGCCATGACTGATGTCCGGCATCAACGGGATCGGCGCCAGTTTTTCCACCCGCACACCCGGCTCACCACGATGGATCACCGCCAGGCTCAAGCGTGGATCGGTGCCAGGCTCCTCGCTGCGCGCCGCCACCAGTAGCCAGTCGGCGGCATCGCCGGCGGTGACGAAATCCTTGCGTCCGCTCAGGCGCAAACCGCTCAGTCGGGTTTGCATGTCGGCCGGGCGCAGGCTGCGCTGTTCGGTGGCGCACAGCGCGCCGAGGCTCAGCGGCGCACTCGGCCAGAGCATGCGCAAGGCCGCTTGATACCCCACCAGAAACGCCAGCCCCGGCGTCGCCATCAACCGCCCGCCAAGCACGGCCAATTCGAACGGTGTGACCGTGCCCAACTGCTGCAACAAGGTCGCGAAACCTTCAGCCAGATCCGGGTTGGCGGGCAAGCGATCACGGCGGTTCAACAGGGATTGCCAGGGCATAAGAGGCTCCTCGAGGGCTGTCATATAAGCATCACCAAAGCTTAATGGCGATGACACCGGGGCTACATAGCCTGACTTTGCCAGACAAAGAAAGTCGATTCGCTGTAGCCCAAAGACGGGTGAGCAGCCCGCACGGAGATTCGCCATGACTCAGATCGCCCGCATCAGCGACACCGGCAACGAACGCCGCCTGCAAGCCGAACGCCTGGTGGGCGCCGAGGCATTGCAGGAGGCCCAGGCCTTGCGCTTCAACGTGTTCAGCGGTGAGTTCAACGCCAGGCTGAAAGGCGCGGAACTGGGTCTGGACATGGATGACTACGACGTTCACTGCGCCCACATCGGCGTGCGTGACTTGAACACCGGGCGTCTGGTGGCGACCACCCGTTTGCTCGACCACACGGCTGCCAGCAGCCTGGGCAAATTCTACAGCGAAGAAGAATTCAGCCTCCACGGCCTGGTGCACCTGCAAGGCCCGATCCTGGAAATCGGTCGCACCTGCGTCGACCCGGCCTACCGCAACGGCGGCACCATCGCCGTGCTCTGGGGCGAACTGGCTGAAGTCCTGAACCAGGGCGGCTACAGCTACCTGATGGGTTGCGCGAGCATTCCGATGCAGGATGGCGGCGTGCAAGCCCACGCGATCATGCAGCGTCTGCGCGAACGCTACCTGTGCACCGAACATCTGCGTGCCGAGCCGAAAAACCCGCTGCCAAACCTGGACATCCCGTCGAACGTGATTGCCGAAATGCCACCGTTGCTCAAGGCCTACATGCGCCTGGGCGCGAAGATCTGCGGCGAGCCATGCTGGGACGAAGACTTCCAGGTCGCCGACGTGTTCATCCTGCTCAAGCGCGACGAACTCTGCCCGCGCTACGCCAAACACTTCAAGGCGGCTGTGTAATGAGCCGGTTGCGGGTGTACGCGCGAATCGCGCGAGTGCTGTTGGTGGTGACGCTGGGCCTGGGCATGGCCAGCGTGTTCGGGGTGTTCGAGCGCCTGGGCCTGGCCCATTCGATGGCGCGTCGCCAGCGCTGGTCGCGGTTCTTCATGGCCCGCCTGAGCAACGCTCTGCCCTTTGACGTGACCGTTCACGGCGAACTGCCGAAGGCCCCGATGCTCTGGGTCAGCAACCACGTGTCCTGGACCGACATCCCGCTGCTGGGCATGCTCACGCCGCTGTCGTTCCTGTCCAAGGCCGAAGTGCGCACCTGGCCAGTAGCCGGCTGGTTGGCGGCCAAGGCCGGCAGCCTGTTTATCCGCCGTGGCTCGGGTGACAGCCAGTTGATCCGCAAGCAGATGACCCGCCACCTGGAACAAGCCTACCCACTGCTGATGTTCCCGGAAGGCACCACCACCGATGGTCGTTCGCTGCGTACCTTCCATGGTCGCCTGCTGTCCGCCGCCATCGATTCCGAAGTGGCGCTGCAGCCGGTGGCGATTCGTTATGTGCGTGACGGCGAGCCTTGCGCGCTGGCGCCGTTCATTGGCGACGATGATCTGCTCTCGCACTTGATGCGCCTGTTCAGCAATGACCGTGGCGGTGTGGAGATTCACTTGCTGAAGCCAATCGCTTGCGAAGGTCGGGAACGTGCTGCACTGGCGTTCGAAGCGCAGCAGGCGGTGCAGAAGGTGTTGTTTGGCGCTGTTGTTGAACCTCAGCGAGCACCGATGCGCCCCGCAATTGCAGCGTAAGCACATAGCCCCTGTAGGAGCGAGCCTGCTCGCGATAGCGGCTTAACATTCAACGATGATGCTGAATGACAGACCGCAATCGCGAGCAGGCTCGCTCCTACAGTGGTTTTATGTTGTTGGATAGTTCCGGGCAAATGCCTGCAGTTGCGGGTAGAACAACCTGAAGTCCTCGCTCAACGGTTCATACAACCGCCGCAATTCCTGCATCGCTGCCGCCAGCTCTTCCGGCCGGGTCAGGCGCCGCGAGATCCCGCGCAACACCTGCTCCAGCACTTCGAATTCCTGATACGACCCCAACCAGTCATTGGCCACCATGTGCGGCGCAATCTTCGCCAGCCGCTCCGGCAGTTGTCGTTCGCTGGACAAAACCTGGTAAACGTCCGAGGTAAACAACGCCAGAGGCCGGTCGGCATACAGCGTCCAGTCCCGGGCCAGGCAATGGTCGAAAAACACGTCGAGCACGATCCCCGCGTAGCGTCGACGGGTCAGGGAGAAACGCGACAACGCGACGTCCACCAGCGGATGGCGATCAGTGAACACGTCGATGCTGCGGTGCAGTTGGATGGCCCCCTCGATTTCCGGAGCGAACTGCCCTTGCAGCCGTCCCTTGACGAAATCGCCATACAGACTGCCGAGCAATTGACCGGGACGCTGACCACCGAGGTGAAGATGTGCGAGATAGTTCATGGGCGCAGCTTAGCACTGCCCCCTTGTCTTGTTACACTCAACATATCGTTATAACTCGATATACCGAAATGTGAGCGGATGAGAGCAAAATCATATTTGTATATCGCGAAATACCGATTTAAAGTTCGCCTCATCGCGATATAGCGTTTTAAACATCACGAGCCCACATCATGACCATGAATCTCGACGAAATAATAAAAGCCCTGGCACACCCGGTACGGCGAGAAATCCTGCACTGGCTCAAGGACCCGACCGTCGAATTTCCCGACCAGTCCCACAGTAACGAGCACGGCGTCTGCGCCGGGCAGATCGATCAACGTTGTGGCCTGTCGCAGTCCACGGTGTCCGCACACCTGGCAACCCTGCAACGCGCCGGCCTGATCAGCAGCCGCAAAGTCGGCCAGTGGCATTTTTTCAAACGCAACGAGGAAACCATTCAGGAGTTCCTCAAAACCTTCAGTAAAGAGCTCTGACCCTTAACGTCAGCCAGCCAAAAGGAAATACCCATGCCCCTCTCGCTACTCATCCTGGCCTTGAGCGCTTTCGCTATCGGCACCACCGAGTTCGTCATCATGGGCCTGCTGCCCAACGTGGCAGCCGACCTCGGTGTGTCGATTCCTGGTGCCGGCTGGCTGGTGACCGGTTACGCCCTGGGCGTGGCCATCGGCGCACCATTCATGGCGCTGGCCACCGCCCGACTGCCGCGCAAGGCCGCCCTGGTAGCGTTGATGGGCATCTTCATTGTCGGCAACCTGCTCTGCGCAGTGGCCGGCGACTACGATGTGCTGATGTTCGCCCGTGTGGTCACCGCCCTGTGCCACGGCGCCTTCTTCGGTATCGGTTCAGTGGTAGCCGCCGGCCTGGTGCCTGCGAACAAACGCGCTTCGGCCGTGGCCCTGATGTTCACCGGCCTGACCCTGGCCAACGTCCTCGGCGTACCGCTGGGCACCGCCCTCGGTCAGGAAGCTGGCTGGCGCTCGACCTTCTGGGCCGTGACCGTGATTGGTGTGATTGCACTTATAGGCTTGATCCGCTTCCTGCCGGCCAAGCGTGATGAAGAAAAACTCGACATGCGCGCCGAACTGGCCGCACTCAAGGGCGGCGGCATCTGGCTGTCCCTGAGCATGACCGCGCTGTTTGCCGCCTCGGTGTTCACCCTGTTCACCTATGTCGCGCCGCTGCTGGGCGAAGTCACCGGCGTCTCGCCCCGTGGCGTGACCTGGACCCTGATGCTCATCGGCCTGGGCCTGACGGTCGGCAACATCATCGGCGGCAAGCTGGCCGACAAAGGCATGGCTGCGACGCTGATCGGCGTGTTCATCACCATGGCCGTGGTGTCCACCGTGCTGACCTGGACCAGCGTCGCGCTGATCCCGACCGAAATCACCCTGTTCCTCTGGGCCACCGCGTGCTTCGCCGCCGTACCGGCGCTGCAAGTGAACGTGGTGACCTTCGGCAACGCCGCACCGAACCTGGTGTCGACCCTGAATATCGGCGCTTTCAACATCGGCAACGCCCTGGGTGCCTGGGTCGGCGGCAGTGTCATCGCCCACGGCTTCGGCCTGACCAGCGTGCCGCTCGCCGCAGCCGCACTGGCGGTACTCGCCCTGCTGGTGACCCTGATTACTTTCCGTCAGAGCGGCAATCCCGATCTGGCCCCTGCTACCAACTGATCAACCATTACCTCACGAGGGTTGCTTTAAATGACGACTATTTTCGATCCGATCAAACTGGGCGACCTCGAGTTGGCCAACCGCATCATTATGGCACCGCTGACCCGCTGCCGCGCCGATGAAGGCCGCGTACCCAACGCGCTGATGGCCGAGTACTACGTACAACGCGCCTCCGCCGGCCTGATCCTCAGCGAAGCCACATCGGTGACGCCGATGGGCGTCGGCTACCCGGACACCCCGGGCATCTGGTCCAACGATCAGGTGCGTGGCTGGTCCAACGTGACCAAGGCAATCCACGGCGCGGGCGGCAAGATCTTCCTGCAACTGTGGCACGTGGGTCGCATTTCCCACGGTTTGTACCTGAACGGTGAAGCCCCGGTCGCGCCGAGCGCCATCCAGCCCAAGGGCCACGTCAGCCTGGTTCGTCCGTTGGCCGACTTCCCTGTCCCGCGCGCCCTGGAAACCGMTGAAATCGCTGACATCGTCGACGCTTACCGCGTCGGAGCCGAGAACGCCAAGGCGGCCGGCTTCGACGGTGTGGAAATCCATGCCGCCAACGGTTACCTGCTCGACCAGTTCCTGCAAAGCAGCACCAACCAGCGCACTGACAACTACGGCGGCTCCCTGGAGAACCGTGCCCGCCTGCTGCTGGAAGTGACCGACGCGGCGATCGAAATCTGGGGCGCCGGCCGTGTGGGTGTGCATCTGTCACCACGCGCCGACCTGCATGACATGGGCGACGACAACCTGGCCGAAACCTTCACCTACGTCGCTCGCGAACTGGGCAAGCGTGGCATTGCCTTCATCTGCTCCCGTGAGAAAGAAGGTGCCGACAGCCTCGGTCCGCAACTGAAGGAGGCCTTTGGCGGCCCATACATTGCCAACGAGCGTTTCACCAGGGACAGCGCCAACGCGTTGCTCGCCAGCGGCAAGGCCGATGCGGTCGCCTTCGGTGTACCGTTCATTGCCAACCCTGACCTGCCAGCGCGTTTGCAGGCTGACGCGCCGCTGAACGAAGCGCGTCCGGAGCTGTTCTACGCCAAAGGCCCGGTCGGTTACATCGACTACCCATCGCTGTAATCAGCAACCGTTGAAACGCAAAAGCCCCGACTCGAAAGAACCGGGGCTTTTTAATATTTGACGGTTTGACACTATCCACTGTGGGAGCGAGCTTGCTCGCGATGGCGGCGTAACCATCAACGAAGACGTCAACTGACACACCGCYATCGCGAGCAAGCTCGCTCCCACAGGGGCCGCGATCATCGGCAGGTGCTCACAGACTCGACACAAATTCCCTACAAAATACTGAGCTTGCTACCTGTCAACCTGCCGAGCGTGAGTATATAAAAGCACCCCATTGTCGAAGAGCGCGTGAAGAACTGTTCATCTGCGGCCTCAACGGTTGACACACAAGGCGCTAATTACGCATTTTGCTTTATTTACGCAGGCTGGGGCTGAAGCGCAACAAATCCAGCCCCGTATCGACCCAACGCTCGGCTTCGGTGTGCAATTCAAAACTGTCGGGGGCCAGCAACCACTGGTACAGAATGCCGTCTATATAAGCATGCAAGCTGATCGCGGCGCGGGCGGTGTCGAGGTTTTCCGGCAACTGGCCGCGATTCACGGCATTTCTCAGGGCCAGGCCGATCCGTACATTGCATTCGAGGCTGGCTGACACGCGCTGCTGGCGCAGGTCGCACATTTCATCGGTGAATTCGCACTTATGATAAAGAATCTCATTGATGCGGCGGGTTTTCGGGTCCAGCGCAATTTGATGAAACAAATGAATCAACAGTTTGCGCATGCAGCCCAGGGGATCCAGTTCGTCTTCGCTCTCGCTGGCCTTGGCCATTTCTTCCAGCGGCTCATGCAAGGTGTCGAGCATGGCCTGTACCAGATCCGCCTTGTTGCTGAAGTGCCAGTAAATGGCCCCTCGAGTGACACCGGCCAGGGTCGCGATGTCCGCCAGGGTCGTGCGCGCCACACCTCGCTCGAAAAAGGCCTTTTCGGCCGCCTCGAGAATTTGTGCGCGGGTTTCCTGAGCTTCCTCTTTGGTACGACGGACCATGGCAGTACAACCTCAATCAGGGTGCTTCAGCGATGTCTGAATATCAGCTGAATAAAAGTGGGGCGAACGTTCTGGGGGGCGTCCCGGGCCTGCATTTCCAACCTTTCAACGGCTTGTGTAACGGCGTTGATACGCAGCCCGGGTATTTACAAACAGCCATGTACGTAAGTATATTCATTAGCAAGCTACTTATCCACTCGGTAACCACTTTTCAACCTTCCACCTTTCTAGTGCGCTCCTTGCGCGCCTGACCCGAGGATTTTCATGCAATTCAAGCCAGCTGTTACCGCTCTGGTCGCCGCCTTCGCCCTGGCATCGCTGCTCAGCGGATGCAAAAAGGAAGAGGCAGCACCGGCCGCCCCACCGCCTCAGGTCGGCGTCGTGACTCTGCAACCGCAAGCTTTCACCCTGACGTCCGATCTGCCAGGTCGTACCAGTGCGTTCCGCATTGCCGAAGTTCGCCCGCAGGTCAACGGCATCATTCTCAAGCGTTTGTTCAAGGAGGGCAGCGACGTCAAGGCCGGCCAGCAGCTCTATCAGATCGACCCCTCGGTCTATGAGGCAACGCTCGCCAGCGCTGAGGCCAACCTGCGTTCGACCAAATCGATTTCCGACCGCTACAAGCAACTGGTCGACGAACAAGCCGTAAGCCGTCAGGAATACGACACCGCCGTGGCCAACCGCCTGCAATCGGAAGCCGCGCTGCAAACCGCCCAGATCAATGTGCGCTACACCAAGGTCTATGCCCCGTTGACCGGCCGTATCGGCCGTTCCTCGGTGACTGAAGGCGCGCTGGTCAGCAATGCCCAGGTCGACGCAATGGCGGTGATTCAGCAAATCGACCCGATCTACGTCGACGTGACGCAGTCCTCGGTCGAGTTGTTGCAACTGCGCCGCGAGCTGGAAAGCGGTCGCCTGCAAAAAGCCGGTGACAACGCGGCCTCGGTCAAGCTGACCCTCGAAGACGGCAGCGAGTACACGCTGGACGGCAAGCTGGAATTCTCCGAAATCTCGGTTGACCAGACCACCGGTTCCGTCACCCTGCGCGCGATTTTCCCGAACCCTGATCACACCCTTCTGCCTGGCATGTTCGTGCACGCCAAGTTGCTGGCCGGTGTGAACAGCGCGGCGATTCTGGCCCCGCAGCAAGGCGTGACCCGCGACCTCAAGGGTACCCCGACCGCACTGGTTGTCGGCCCGGACAACAAGGTCGAACTGCGTCATCTCAAGGCCAACCGCACCGTCGGTAACCAATGGCTGATCGAAGACGGCCTGAAGGCCGGCGATCGACTGATTACCGAAGGTCTGCAATTCGTCAAACCCGGCATCGAAGTCAAGGCCAGTGAAGCGACCAACGTAGCCGTAAGGAACCCGGCCCCCGCCCAGGTAGCTGATAAAGCGTCTGGCGACAAAGGGGAGTAAACCATGTCGAAATTTTTTATCGACCGTCCGATTTTCGCCTGGGTAATCGCCCTGGTGATCATGCTGGTCGGGGCTCTATCGATCCTCAAACTGCCGATCAATCAATACCCGAGCATTGCGCCGCCAGCGATCGCCATTTCCGTTGCCTATCCGGGTGCTTCGGCACAGACCGTGCAGGACACCGTGGTTCAGGTGATCGAGCAGCAACTCAACGGTATCGACCACCTGCGTTATGTCTCGTCGGAAAGTAACTCCGACGGCACCATGACCATTACCGCGACCTTCGAGCAAGGCACCAACTCCGATACCGCGCAGGTTCAGGTCCAGAACAAGCTGAACCTGGCCACCCCGCTGCTGCCGCAAGAAGTGCAGCAGCAAGGTATCCGCGTCACCAAGGCGGTGAAGAACTTCCTGTTGGTGATCGGCGTGGTGTCGCGTGACGGCAGCATGACCAAGGACGACCTGTCCAACTACATCGTGTCGAACATGCAGGACCCGATCTCGCGGACCGCCGGTGTCGGTGACTTCCAGGTGTTCGGTTCCCAGTACGCCATGCGGATCTGGCTCGACCCGGCCAAGTTGAACAAATTCAACCTGACCCCGATCGACGCCAAGACCGCCATCGCTGCGCAGAACGTCCAGGTGTCGTCCGGCCAGCTCGGCGGCCTGCCGGCCCTGCCCGGCACCCAGTTGAACGCGACCATCATCGGCAAGACCCGTCTGCAGACCGCGGAGCAATTCGACAAGATCCTGCTCAAGGTCAACAAGGATGGCTCCCAGGTTCGCCTCAAAGATGTCGCCGAAGTCGGTCTGGGGGGTGAGAACTACAGCATCAACGCCCAGTTCAACGGTGCCCCGGCATCCGGCCTGGCGGTGAAACTGGCCACCGGTGCCAACGCTCTCGATACGGCCAAAGCCCTGCGCGCGACCATCGACAACCTCAAACCGTTCTTCCCGCAAGGGATGGAAGTGGTGTTCCCGTATGACACTACTCCGGTGGTGACCGAATCGATCAAAGGCGTGGTTCACACCCTGGTCGAAGCGGTCGCACTGGTGTTCCTGGTGATGTTCCTGTTCCTGCAGAACTTCCGCGCCACCATCATCACCACGATGACCGTGCCGGTAGTATTGCTGGGTACATTCGGGATCCTCGCGGCAGCCGGTTTCAGCATCAACACCCTGACTATGTTCGGTATGGTGCTGGCCATCGGCTTGCTGGTGGACGACGCCATCGTCGTGGTGGAAAACGTCGAACGGGTGATGAGCGAAGAAGGCCTGTCACCCAAGGAAGCCACCAAGAAATCCATGGGCCAGATCCAGGGCGCACTGGTGGGTATTGCCCTGGTGCTGTCGGCGGTGCTGCTGCCGATGGCGTTCTTCAGCGGTTCCACCGGTGTGATCTACAAGCAGTTCTCGATCACCATCGTCTCGGCCATGGCCCTGTCGGTACTGGTTGCACTGATCTTCACCCCGGCGCTCTGCGCGACCATGCTCAAGCCGATTCCGAAAGGCGAGCACGGCACCCCGAAACGCGGCTTCTTCGGCTGGTTCAACCGCAACTTCGACCGCGGCGTCAGAAGCTACGAGCGTGGCGTGGGCAATATGCTCGCGCAAAAGGCCCCGTACCTGCTGGCCTACCTGATCATCGTCGTCGGCATGATCTGGCTGTTCACCCGTATTCCAACGGCGTTCCTGCCGGAAGAAGACCAGGGCGTACTGTTTGCCCAGGTGCAGACCCCGGCCGGTTCCAGCGCCCAGCGCACCCAGGTGGTCGTGGACGAGATGCGTGAATTCCTGCTGCGTCCGGGCAAGGATGGCGGTGAAGGCGATGCGGTGAACTCGGTGTTTACCGTAACCGGCTTCAACTTCGCCGGCCGTGGCCAGAGTTCGGGTATGGCGTTCATCATGCTCCGGCCGTGGGACGAGCGTAACGCCGACAACAACGTGTTCAAGGTAGCGGCCCGCGCCCAACAGCATTTCTTCACCTTCCGTGACGCCATGGTGTTCGCCTTCGCGCCACCGGCGGTACTGGAGTTGGGTAACGCCACCGGTTTCGACGTGTTCCTGCAGGACCGCGCCGGCATCGGCCACGACAAACTGATGGCTGCACGCAACCAGTTCCTCGGCATGGCCGCGCAAAGCAAGATTCTGACTCAGGTGCGTCCGAACGGCCTGAACGACGAACCGCAATACCAACTGGAAATCGATGACGAGAAGGCCAGTGCCCTGGGCATTACCATCGCCGATATCAACAACACCCTGTCGATTGCCCTGGGCAGTAGCTACGTCAACGACTTCATCGACCGCGGTCGCGTGAAAAAGGTTTACGTGCAAGGCCAGCCAGGCGCTCGAATGAACCCTGAAGACCTGCAGAAGTGGTACGTGCGCAACAGCAGCGGCACCATGGTTCCGTTCTCGGCGTTCGCCAGGGGCGAGTGGATTTACGGTTCGCCGAAACTGGCCCGCTACAACGGCGTGGAAGCGATGGAAGTCCTCGGGGCCCCGGCGCCTGGCTATTCCACCGGTGAAGCCATGGCCGAAGTCGAAGCCATCGCGCAGAAGCTACCGGCGGGTGTCGGTATTTCCTGGACCGGTCTGTCGTACGAAGAACGTCTGTCCGGTTCGCAAGCGCCAGCGCTGTACGCCCTGTCGCTGCTGATGGTGTTCTTGTGTCTGGCGGCGTTGTATGAGAGCTGGTCGATTCCGATCGCGGTGATGTTGGTGGTGCCGCTGGGGATCATCGGTGCATTGATGGCCACCAGCCTGCGCGGTTTGTCCAACGACGTGTACTTCCAGGTAGGTCTGTTGACGACCATTGGTCTGGCGGCGAAAAACGCCATTCTGATTGTCGAATTTGCCAAGGAACTGCACGAACAAGGGCGTAGCCTGCGCGATGCGGCAATTGAAGCCAGTCGCATGCGTCTGCGACCGATCATCATGACCTCGCTCGCCTTCGTTCTGGGTGTGGTACCACTGGCGATATCCACCGGCGCGGGTTCCGGTAGCCAGCATGCAATCGGCACCGGTGTGATCGGCGGTATGATCACGGCCACTGTGCTGGCGATTTTCTGGGTCCCACTGTTCTTCGTCACCGTGTCGTCCATTGGCCAGCGTAAAATCGCCGACCAGGATGACGCCATTGAAACTCCTCAAGAGGCTGGCTAATGAGCAAGTCGCTACTCTCCCTGGCAGTCGCCGCCTTCGTGCTCGGTGGCTGCTCGCTGATACCTGATTATCAGCAGCCCGAAGCGCCGGTGGCGGGCCAATACCCGCAGGGCCCGGCGTATTCGCCGGCCCAGGCACCGGCGCAAGCCGCTGCCGAGCAGGGCTGGAAGCAGTTTTTCCATGACCCGGCGCTGCAACAGCTGATCCAGGTTGCCCTGGAAAACAACCGTGACCTGCGTGTCGCGGCCCTGAACATCGACGCGTTTGCGGCGCAGTACCGCATCTCCCGTGCCGATCTGTTCCCGGCCGTCTCGGCCAACGGCACCGGCAGCCGTCAGCGCGTTCCGTCTAACGCTTCGCAGACCGGCCAAACCGGCATCGTCAGCTCCAACTCGGCCACAGTCGGGATCAGCGCCTATGAACTCGACCTGTTCGGTCGGGTTCGCAGCCTGAACGAAGAAGCGTTGCAGAAGTACTTCGCCACTGAAGAAGGCCGCCGCAGCACACAGATCAGCCTGGTGGCCAGCGTGGCCAATGCCTACCTGACCTGGCAGGCCGACCAGGAACTGTACAAGCTGACCCAGGACACCCTGGCCACCTTCGAGGAGAGCTACAAGCTCACCGCCCGCAGCAACGAAGTCGGGGTCGCCTCGGCCCTGGACCTGGCGCAGTCGCGTACCTCGGTGGAAAACGCCCGTGCGCAACTGGCCAAGTACACCCGTCAGGTCGCCCAGGACGAGAACAGCCTGGTGCTGCTGCTCGGCACCGGTGTCCCGGCCAACCTGCAAGCGGCCAAACCACTTGACGACGACCTGTTGAGCGACGTGCCGCCCGGCCTGCCGTCGGACTTGCTGCAACGTCGTCCGGACATCCTTCAGGCCGAGTACAACCTGAAGGCCGCCAACGCCAACATCGGCGCGGCGCGGGCAGCGTTCTTCCCGAGCATCAGCCTGACGGCCAATGCCGGCACCCTGAGCCCGGACCTGTCCGGCCTGTTCAAGGGCGGTTCGGGCACCTGGCTGTTCCAGCCGCAGATCAACCTGCCGATCTTCAACGCCGGCAGCCTGCGCGCCAGTCTGGATTACTCGAAAATCCAGAAAGACATCGGCGTGGCGAACTACGAGAAGTCCATTCAAACAGCCTTCCAGGAAGTCGCCGACGGCCTGGCCGCCCGCGAGACTTACGTCCAGCAGTTGCAGGCACAGAAAGATTTCGTCAGTGCCAACCAGGAATACTACCGCCTGGCCGAGCGTCGTTACCGCATCGGTGTCGACAGCAACCTGACCTTCCTCGATGCCCAGCGTCAGCTGTTCAGTGCGCAACAGGTGTTGATCACCGACCGCCTGGCGCAGCTGGTCAGCCAGGTCAATCTGTACAAGGCACTGGGTGGTGGCTGGAACGAACAAACGGCAAAGAACGAGCCGTTGAAAGAAGAAGCGCCGAAGATGAAGTATTTCTGATAGCGCTGTGAAAACACGGAGCCCACCTTTTTGGTGGGCTTTTTGTTGGCTGCGAGAAAAGTTGCGTTGTCAGTGATGGCACCATCGCGAGCAAGCTCGCTCCCACATTGGATCTTCAGTGTGAACACAGTTTTTGTATTCAACACCAATCCCCTGTGGGAGCGAGCTTGCTCGCGATGAGGCCGGTGCTGACACCATAAAACACTGCGTCATGTTGCGTTCGATAATCGCCCAAAACCCGCTTTTTACGATTGAACCATCCAGTACATTCCACGCACCATCCGAACCACAAAACCAATAACAACAGGTTCGACACCATGCCCCCGCGCCTTGCCCTCTCCGGCTGATCCGCTTCGTTTGTACTGATTTCGAAAATTCGTCTGCAACCCCGGGTTGCGGCATCACCGCGCTTCATCCCCAAGAATTAGAGAGACCCGAGCTCATGACGTCTTCCACCGCGCAGTATTTCGTACCCAGCCTGATCGTCGCCGCCCTGGCCAGCGCCGCCCTGCCCGCCTATGCCGAAGAGTCGGGCTTCGTCGATGGGGCCAAGGTCAACCTGAACCTGCGCAACTTCTACATCAACCGCAACTTCACCAACCCGACCAAGGCCCAGGGCAAGGCCGAAGAGTGGACGCAAAGTTTCATCCTCGACGCCAAATCCGGGTTCACCCAGGGCACCGTCGGGTTCGGCATGGATGTGCTCGGTTTGTATTCGGTGAAGCTTGATGGCGGCAAAGGTACCGGTGGTACGCAACTGCTGCCGCTGGATCACGACGGTCGCCCGGCAGACAACTTCGGCCGCACCAACGTGGCGTTCAAGGCCAAGCTGTCGCAGACCGAAGTGAAAGTCGGCGAGTGGATGCCGGTACTGCCGATCCTGCGCTCCGACGACGGTCGCTCGTTGCCGCAAACCTTCCGCGGCGGCCAGATCACGTCGAAGGAAATCAATGGCCTGACGCTCTACGGCGGCCAGTTCCGCCAGAACAGCCCACGGGACGACAGCAGCATGGGCGACATGTCGATGACCGGCAAAGCGGCGTTCACCTCCGACCGTTTCAACTTCGAGGGCGGCGAGTACCTGTTCAATGACAAGCGCACCCAGATCGGTCTGTGGAACGCCGAGCTCAAGGACATTTACAGCCAGCAATTCGTCAACGTGATCCACAGCCAGCCGCTTGGCGACTGGACCCTGGGCGCCAACCTGGGCTTTTTCTACGGCAAGGATGACGGCAGCGCCCGGGCTGGCGAGCTGGACAACAAAACCATGTACGGCTTGTTCTCGGCCAAGTACGGCGGCAACACGTTCTATGTCGGCCTGCAGAAACTCACCGGCGACAACGCCTGGATGCGGGTCAACGGCACCAGCGGCGGCACCCTGGCCAACGACAGCTACAACTCCAGCTACGACAATGCCCGGGAACGCTCCTGGCAGGTACGCCACGACTACAACTTCGTCGCCCTCGGCGTGCCGGGCCTGACTCTGATGAACCGCTATATCAGCGGCGACAATGTGCACACCGGCAGCATCACCGATGGCAAGGAATGGGGGCGTGAAAGTGAACTGGGCTACACCGTGCAGAGCGGTGCGCTGAAGGACCTGAACCTGAAATGGCGCAACTCGACCATGCGTCGCGACTACAGCAACAATGAGTTCGATGAGAACCGCGTGATCATCAGCTATCCGATCAGCCTGTTGTAAACACAATCCCCTGTGGGAGCGAGCTTGCTCGCGATGGCGGTGTATCAGGCGACATCAATAGTGAATGTGCCGACGCCATCGCGAGCAAGCTCGCTCCCACAGGTTGTACGGTGTTACTAATCACTCCCGCGACTCAACCCCCAACTCATCCCACACCGACTCGGCCAAATGGAACGTCGCATTGGCCGCCGGAATCCCGCAGTAGATGGCGCTCTGCATGATCACTTCCTTGATCTCGCCACGGCTCACGCCGTTGTTGGCGGCGGCGCGCAGGTGCAGTTTGAGTTCGCCCTCGCGGTTCATGCCGATCAACATGGCAATGGTGATCAGGCTGCGGGTATGGCGCGGCAGGCCCGGGCGGGTCCAGATGTCGCCCCAGGCGTGACGGGTGATCATCTCCTGAAACTCCGAGTTGAACTCGGTCAGGGCGGTCAGGCTGCGGTCGACGTGGGCGTCGCCGAGGACCGCGCGACGGACTTTCATCCCCTCGTCGTAACGTTGTTTCTCATCCACAGCAATACCCTCAATCAGCCGACAGAAACGCCAGCACGCGCTCGCTGAACGCATCGCCTGCCTGGACGTTGGATAAGTGCGCGGCGTAGAACTCGGCGTACTCGGTGCCCGGCACATGCTCTTGAATGAAATGCCCGCCAGACGGTGGCGTCACGGCGTCTTCGGTACCGGCAATCACCAGCAGCGGCGCCTTGATCGACGACAGCTGATCGCGGAAATCGGCATCGCGCACCGCCGCACAGTTGGCCGCATAGCCTTCTGGCGAAGTGGCCGCGAGCATGTCGGTAATCTGCTTCGCTGCTGCCGGGTTGGCTTCGGAAAAGTCCGGGGTGAACCAGCGGGCAATCGACGCATCGCGCAGTGCAACCATGGCCGCCTGACCATCACGCAGCACCATTTCGATACGCGGGTTCCACACCGACGGATCGCCGATTTTCGCCGCGGTGTTGCACACGATCAGCTTGTTCAGGCGTTCGCCGGCATTGATCCCCAGCCACTGGCCAATCAACCCGCCCATGGACAGACCGCAGAAATGCGCGCGCTCGATGTGCAAGGCATCCAGCAAGGCGAGCACGTCATGACCCAGCTGTTCGATGCTGTAAGGCCCCGGCGTCACCAGCGATTGGCCGTGACCACGGGTGTCGAAACGCAACACGCGAAAATGCTCGGTGAACGCCGGGATTTGCGCGTCCCACATGTGCAGGTCAGTGCCCAAAGAATTGGACAACACCAGTACCGGCGCATCGACCGGTCCATCGAGTTGGTAATGCAGTTCGCCCTCGGCGAGTTGTACAAAAGCCACAGCAAGTCTCCTTCAGGCAGTCAATGCAGAATGTTCAGCCACCGCGCGCTCGACCCAGGTTTTGGCCTGACCGAGGTAATGAGCGGGGTCCAGCAGATGATCGAGTTCAGCCGCCGACAGCTCGGCGGTCACTTGCGGTTCGTCGCCGAGGACCGCACGCAGGTGACGCTGTTCGGCCACCGCGCGTTTGCAGCATTGTTCGAGCAGATGGTGTGCGGTATCGCGACCGACCCGTTGCGCGAGCACGATGCTCACCGCTTCGGCGAGCACCAGTCCCTGGGTCAAATCGAGGTTGCGCGCCATGCGCCCGGCATCCACTTCCAGGCCTTGAGCGATCAGCAACGCCTGCTGCAGGCTGCCCGACACCAGGCAGCAAATTTCCGGCAGGGTTTCCCACTCGGCATGCCACAGGCCGAGGCTGCGCTCGTGTTCCTGGGGCATGGCGCTGAACAGCGTCGAGAGCAGACCGGGTACACGCGTCGCCGCGCCGATCAGCACCGCCGCGCCCACCGGATTGCGCTTGTGCGGCATGGTCGAAGAACCGCCCTTGCCCGGCGCCGAAGGCTCGAACAATTCGGCGGCCTCGGTTTGCATCAGCAGACTGATGTCGCGGCCGAGTTTGCCGAGACTGCCGGCGATCAGACCGAGTGCGGCGCCGAACTCCACCACGCGATCGCGCTGGGTATGCCACGGCTGATCGGGCAAGGTCAGTTGCAGTTCTTCGGCCAGCGCCCGGGCAATCGGCATGGCCTGTTCACCCAGGGCGGCAAGGGTTCCGGACGCGCCGCCGAATTGCAGCACCAGCAGGCGCGGCTTGAGTTCGGCCAAGCGCTGACGACTGCGCGTCACCGCCCCCAGCCAGCCGGCGATTTTCATACCGAGGGTGACCGGCGTTGCATGCTGCAGCCAGGTACGTCCGGCCAATGGCGTGGTCGCGTAGCGCTGGGCCTGGGACGCGAGCGTCTGCCCCAGTTGCGCCAGATGGTTTTCGATCAGTTCCAGTGCGCGGCGCAGTTGCAGCACCAGGCCGCTGTCCATCACGTCCTGACTGGTCGCGCCCAGATGCACATAGCGCTCGGCTTCGGCATCGGTGGCCGCGATCTGTTTGCCCAGTGCCTTGACCAACGGAATCGCCGAGTTACCCGCGGTGGCAATCGCCTCGCCCAACGTAGCGAAGTCATAAAGCCCGGCGCGGCAAGCCGCTTCAATCGGCGCGACAGCACTCGACGGAATCAACCCTACCTGCGCTTCGGCCCGGGCCAGTGCCGCTTCGAAATCGAGCATGGCCTGGACCCGGCCCTGATCGCAGAACACCTCACGCATATCGCGGGCAGTGAAATAGGCATCGAACAATTGATTGCCCGGTCGCTGGTTCATAAACAATTCCTGGAGGCGCGGGCCGCTGCGGCCCACGCGTGAAGATCAAAGATCGTGATGCAGATACTTCGCCTGTTTCGGCAGACGCAGGCTGAACAGGAACGCTATCGCCATCATCACTGTCACGTACCAGTAGAAGGAGTTTTCCATGCCCACGGCCTTGAGACTCAAGGCCACGTATTCCGCCGAACCACCGAAGATCGCATTCGCCACCGCATACGCCAGGCCGACGCCCAGTGCACGCACTTCCGGCGGGAACATCTCGGCTTTTACCAGGCCACTGATGGAGGTGTAGAAACTGACGATCGCCAGCGCCAGGGTAATCAGCACGAAGGCCAGAAACGGACTTGTCACGCTTTTGAGGCTCAACAGGATCGGTACGGTGAACAGCGTGCCGAGGGCGCCAAACCAGAGCATCGAGTTACGCCGGCCGATCTTGTCGGCGAGCATGCCGAAAACCGGCTGCATGCACATATAGAGGAACAGCGCGCCGGTCATGATGTAGCTGGCGGTCTTGGCCGGCATGCCGGCGGTGTTCACCAGATACTTCTGCATATACGTGGTGAAGGTGTAGAAAATCAGCGAACCACCGGCGGTGTAACCCAGTACGGTGATGAACGCGGCTTTGTGGTCGCGAAACAGCGCGCTGATGCTTCCTGCGTCCTTGTTTTCGCGCATTTCCTTGCTGGAAGTTTCTTTAAGCGAACGACGCAGATACAGCGAAACCAACGCCGCCATGGCACCGACCACAAAGGGAATCCGCCAACCGTAGGCACGCARGTCATCCTCGGTGAGGAACTGTTGCAGGATCACCACCAGCGACACCGCGAGCAACTGGCCGCCAATCAGGGTCACGTACTGGAACGAGGCGAAGAAACCGCGCTGGCCCTTGAGCGCCACTTCGCTCATGTAAGTCGCGGTGGTGCCGTACTCACCGCCCACCGACAAGCCTTGCAGCAAACGGGCGAACAGCAACAGGATCGGCGCCCAGACCCCGATACTGTTGTAGGTCGGCAAGCAGGCAATAAGCAAAGAGCCGAAGCACATCATCAGAATCGAGATCAGCATCGAGTTCTTGCGCCCGTGCTTGTCCGCCAACCGACCGAAAATCCAGCCACCAATCGGGCGCATCAGGAAGCCGGCGGCAAACACGCCAGCCGTGTTGACCAACTGCACCGTGGGGTTGTCGGACGGGAAAAAGGCCGGCGCGAAATAGATCGCGCAGAAGGCATAGACATAGAAGTCGAACCATTCGACCAGGTTGCCGGACGAAGCACCGACGATGGCGAAGATCCGCTTGTTGCGTTCTTCGCCCGTATAAAGAGCTATAGGAGCCGTGGGTGTTGTCATTGTTTTTTCACTCAAAGGGGACAGTGAGAGTCTAGACACACTTTGCAACAGTCCCGTTCCGCAGATGCATCAGCAACGCAAATCCACTGTGGGAGCGAGCTTGCTCGCGATAGGGGCGGGTCAGACAACATCAATGGTGAATGTTCCGACGCCATCGCGAGCAAGCTCGCTCCCACAGGTTTTTGCGGTGTTCACTTAATAGTCGAAGAACACCGTCTCGGCATCGGTACCCTGCAAAATCACGTTCCACTGGTACACGCCCAACGCATCCTGCTTCGCCATCAGCGTATTACGACGCTCGGCCGGCACGCACTCCAGCAATGGATCGTCGACGTTGGCGGCTTCGCCATCAAAGTAAATCCGCGTCAGCAAGTGCTTCACCAGGCCACGGGCAAACACCAGCACCACCAGGTGCGGTGCCTGGGTCGTGCCTTTCAAACCTTCAACCGTGCCCGGCTTGATCGTGGTGAAGCGAAAACGCCCTTCGGCATCCACCGGCACCCGGCCAAAACCTTCGAAGTTCGGGTCCAGGGGTTTGTCCTGGTCATCTTCCGGGTGATCGTATTTGCCGGCGGCGTTGGCCTGCCAGACTTCCAGCATTGCGTCGTTGACGACATCACCGTTGCCATCGACCACTTGCCCGGTGATCGCCACGCGCTCGCCCAGGGTTTGTTCGACGGCCAGGTTTTCGCGGTTCAGCCAGGTCAGGCCGATGTGGTAGTACGGCCCGACGGTGTGGGACGTGGTCGCAGTCAGCGTCATCTTATTTCTCCATCGGCGTGGCGTCGCGGCCGCGCAAAACGATGTCCCAGCGATAACCGAGGGCATAGGAAGGGATGGTTTTTTCCAGATCGAACGTGGCGATCAAGCGCTCTTTGGCGCCGGTATCGGGCACGCAGTTGTAGATCGGGTCGTAGGCCAGCAACGGGTCGCCCGGGAAATACATTTGCGTCACCAGCCGCGTCAGGATGCTCGGTCCGAACAGAGAGAAATGGATGTGCGCCGGGCGCCAGGCGTTGTGGTGGTTACCCCATGGATAGGCGCCGGGCTTGATGGTCTGGAACTGATACCAGCCATCGGCGTCGGTCACGGTGCGGCCGGTGCCGGTGAAGTTAGGGTCCAGCGGCGCGTCGTGCAGGTCGCGAGCATGGGCGTAGCGACCGGCGGCGTTGGCCTGCCAGATCTCCACCAGAATCCCCGGCACCGGCAGACCGTTCTCATCCAGCACACGGCCGTGGATGATGATGCGCTCACCCTGTGGTTGCCCTTCATGCTGGGCAGTCAGGTCGTTGTCCTTCTCGTTGACGCACTCGGCGCCGATGGTCGGCCCGGTGATTTCCGACAACGAATGGGGCAGAAACACCAACGGCTTGGACGGCGAGCGCAGGTTGGTGGATTGATAGGTCGGGTGCAGGTATTCCGGCTGAGTGCCCGCCTGCGGGCGACGGTATCCAGGCTTGTCAGTCATTACACTTTCCTCAGTTCTTATTAGCCGACGGGGCGTGTCAGACACGTTCGATCGCCAAGGCCAGACCCTGGCCGACGCCGACGCACATGGTCGCCAGGCCTTTCTTGCCACCGGTTTTTTCCAGCTGATGCAACGCGGTCAACACTAGTCGCGCACCGCTCATGCCCAACGGATGACCCAAGGCAATCGCGCCACCGTTGGGGTTGACCTGGGCCGCATCGTCGGCGATCCCCAGTTCACGCAGCACCGCCAAACCCTGGCTGGCGAAGGCTTCGTTGAGTTCGATCACGTCGAAATCGCTGACCGCCACACCGAGGCGTTCGGTCAGTTTACGCACCGCAGGCACCGGGCCAATGCCCATCACCCGCGGCGCAACACCGGCGCTGGCCATGCCCAGCACTTTGGCGCGGGCGGTCAGGCCGTGTTTCTTCACGGCTTCGGCCGAGGCCAGGATCAACGCTGCCGCGCCATCGTTTACTCCGGAGGCGTTGCCGGCGGTGACAGTTTTGTCGGGGCCGTTGACCGGTTTGAGTTTGGTCAGGGCTTCCAGGGTGGCGTCGGCGCGAGGATGCTCGTCCTGGCTGACCACGGTTTCACCCTTCTTGTGGGCAATGCGCACTTCGACGATTTCTTCGGCGAAGAACCCGGCAGCTTGCGCGGCGGCCGTGCGTTGCTGACTGCGCAGTGCGAAAGCGTCCTGATCTTCGCGGGAAACTTCGTAGTCATCGGCTACGTTATCAGCGGTCTGCGGCATCGCGTCCACGCCGTACTGGGCTTTCATCAATGGGTTGATAAAACGCCAGCCAATGGTGGTGTCTTCCAGCTTCATGTTGCGCGAGAACGCGGCATCAGCTTTACCCATCACGAACGGCGCACGGGACATCGACTCGACGCCACCGGCAATCGCCAGCTCCATCTCGCCGCTGGCGATGGCACGGAACGCGGTGCCGATGGCGTCCATACCCGAAGCGCAAAGACGATTGAGGGTCACACCAGGAATGCTTTCCGGCAGGCCCGCCAGCAGCAGCGCCATGCGCGCGACGTTGCGGTTGTCTTCCCCGGCCTGGTTGGCGCAGCCGAGGAACACCTCGTCCACGGCGCTCCAGTCCACCGACGGGTTGCGTTCCATCAAGGCTTTGATCGGCACGGCAGCCAGATCGTCAGCCCGCACCGTCGACAGACCACCGCCGAAACGGCCGATGGGGGTACGAATCGCGTCGCAGATATAAACGTCACGCATCAGGCTTCTCCGGGGGCTTGGCCGTGGGCGGCGGCGGTGCGGGCTTCAAGATCGCGCAGCGCGGTCAATTCCACGATGGTTGGCTCCGCGGTGGTCGCAACACTGTCGGCAAAGCGAATCGGCCAACCGGTGGCGGCGACCACTTGCTCGCGGGTCACGCCCGGATGCAGTGCGGTGACCACGAACTCGTGGGTACCCTCCTCCGGCTCCATGGTGCACAGGTCAGTGATGATGCCGACCGGACCGGCGCCTGGCAGACCGAGACGCTTGCGTGAATCGCCGCCCTCGCCATGGCCGACCGAGGTAATGAAGTCGAGTTTGTCAACAAAGGAGCGCGACGATTGCTTGAGGATAATCAGTACGCTCTTGGCGGAACCGGCAATCTCCGGCGCGCCACCGGCACCCGGCAGACGCACTTTCGGCGCGTGGTAATCGCCGACTACGGTGGTGTTGATGTTGCCGAAACGGTCGACCTGCGCTGCGCCGAGGAAGCCGACGTCGATGCGCCCGCCCTGCAGCCAGTAACGGAATATCTCGCCGGTGGGGACCACGGTGTCGGCGGTTTCCGCCAGTTCACCGTCGCCGATCGACAACGGCAGTACGCTCGGCTTGGCACCGATCGGACCCGATTCGTAGATCAGCACGACATCAGGCGAGGAAGTCAGGCGCGCCAGGTTGGCCGCTTTCGACGGCAGGCCGATGCCGACGAAGCACACCGAACCGTTCTTCAGACGGCGAGCGGCGGCGACGGTCATCATTTCATTGGTGGTGTAAGTCATTACTTCGCCTCCGAAGCGGCGGCCAGTTTGGCCTGGAACTCGCTGAAGTCAGCGCTGCCGTGGATGTACTCATTGATCCACGCGGTGAAGGTTTCACGGTCGCGGGCAATCGGGTCCCAGGCCTGGTAGAAACGGTTGTCGCGCTCGTTGTAGCCGTGGGCGTAGGACGGGTGCGCGCCGCCAGGCACGTGGCAAACAGCGCTCAAGGCCCAGGTTGGCAATACACAGGAATTCATCGGTGCATTGAGGTCGTCGACGATTTCCTCAACGGTGACGATGCAGCGCTTTGCCGCCAGCGCGGCTTCTTTCTGCACACCGAGAATGCCCCAGAGCAGCACGTTGCCCTTGCGGTCGGCTTTCTGTGCGTGAATCACGGTAATGTCCGGACGTACCGAAGGCACGGCGGCCAACACTTCGCCAGTGAACGGGCAGGTGACGGATTTGATCAGCGGGTTGACCTTCGGCAAGTCGGAACCGGCGTAGGCACGCAATACCGCGAATGGCAGGCCGGAAGCGCCGGCAACGTAGGCATTGGCCAGGTCGGCGTGGCTGTGCTCTTCGATTTCCAGCGGGTGCGGCCACTGCTTCTCAACGGCGTCACGCAGGCGATGCAGGGAGCCGACACCCGGGTTACCGCCCCAGGAGAAAATCAGCTTGCGGGCACAACCGGCACCGATCAACTGGTCGTAGATCAAGTCAGGGGTCATCCGCACCAGGGTCAGGTCTTTCTTGCCCTGGCGAATGATTTCGTGACCCGCCGCCGTCGGGATCAGGTGGGTAAAGCCTTCGAGCGCGACCGTATCGCCGTCGTTTACGAATTGCTTCACCGCGTCGTGCAGCGAAAGGATTTCAGCCATTGGGGCAGGCTCCCATTTATTGTTAACCGACAGTGGAAGAAGGCGCCGATGCGCAGCGCCGGAATGACTGAAGATTAAGCCCGTGCAAAACGCCAAACAATCCGATAATCGACTAACCGTTCGATTATCGAACATATTGTTGCTTGGCTACCGATCCCCAAAAGCTTCGCGAGCAGGCTCGCTCCCACAAGGTATGGCGTAATCCATGTGGGAGCGGGCTTGCCCGCGATGAGGCCCTCAACCTCGCTGAAAATTCTGAACCCTGGAATCAGGTCGCATCCGCATGACTGACCATGCCCTTGATCACCACTGCCGTGGTCGCCAAGGCCGCCGGAATCACCAGCGCTGTCAGCACTTGCTCGAAATTCCAGCCCAGCCCCAGCAGCGTCGCTCCCATCCACGCCCCGAGAATGGCGCCGAAGCGGCCGATCCCGAGCATCCACGACACCCCGGTGGCCCGCCCCTGAGTCGGATAAAACCGTGCAGCCAGCGACGGCATTGCCGATTGCGCGCCGTTGACACACATCCCGGCCACCAGCACCAGGGTCGCCAGCAGCGCGATGTTGCCCAGGCTCTGCCCTACCGCGTAGGCAAACACCCCGGCCAGCAGGTAAAAAATGCCGATGACCTTGTGCGGATTGAACCGGTCCATCGCCCAGCCCACGCCCACCGCACTCAATACGCCACCGAACTGGAACAGTGCGCCGATGAAAGCGGCTTGCTCCATGCTCGCGCCACTGTCACGCATCAGCGTCGGCAGCCAGCTGGTCAGCAGGTAAACGATCACCAGGCCCATAAAGTAGGTCAGCCACAGCAGCAAGGTGCCGGTGCTATAGGTGCCGGAGAAGATCACCGCGAACACATTGCGCGCCTTCACGGTTTTCTGTTCCGGCACGCTGAAACTGGACGCCTGGGCCACCACCGTCGGATCAATCGGCGCCAGTGCCTTGCGCACTTTGTCCGTACCGCGATTGCGTACCACCAGGTAACGCGCCGACTCCGGCAGCCAGAGCAGCAAAACGACGGCGAGGATCAGCGGCAGAATCCCGCCGATCAGCAGCAGGCTGTGCCAGCCAAAGGCCGGAATCAGCTTGGCCGAGATAAATCCGCCGCCAGCCATGCCGAGGTTGAAACCGCAGAACATGCTGGTTACCAGCAGGGATTTTTTGCGTTCCGGGGTGTACTCCGACAGCAGGGTCGTGGCATTCGGCATGCCGGCGCCCAGACCCAGGCCGGTCAGGAAGCGCAACACCAGCAACTGATCGACATTGCTGCTGTAGGCCGAAGCCAGACTGAAGGCACCGAACAACAGCACCGCACCGACCAGTACGACTTTTCGTCCGAAGCGGTCGGCCAGAGGGCCGGAGCCCAGTGCGCCGAAGACCATGCCGATCAACGCCGCACTCATCACCGGGCCGAGACTGGCACGGTCGATACCCCAGTCCTGGGACAGGGCCGGGGCGATGAACCCCATGGCCGCGGTGTCGAGGCCGTCGAGGAAGACAATCAGGAAACACAGGATCACCACCCGCCATTGGTAGCGCGAAATGGGTTGAGCATTGATGAAGGACTGCACGTCAAGGCAGTTACCTACAGCAGACTGAGGCTGGTTCATTATTTTTATTCCACGGATCGCTGTCGAACGGTGTCAGCAGATGCTGACGAAGCCGCGACAGTAATGATCCGGGGGAAACAGCGTCAATTCACCCAGCGCGACTCTGTGCGTTTATCGAACACCTTAAGTGAACAGCTGCGTACTCAGGTCGCGACTGGCACTTAGCAGGCCGGGCAGGAAACGCTGCTCCAGCTCATTGCGGCTGACCCGCCCCGCATGGGTGCTAACGTTGAGGGCCGCAACCACCTGGCCGGAGGCGTCATACACAGGAACGGCAATTGAACGCAGCCCTTGCTCGAGTTCCTGGTCGACGATGCACCAGCCTTGCTGTCGCACCTCTTGCAGGCATTCGAGCAGCGCCTCGGGGGTGTGGATCGTGCGGCTGGTCTTGGCCTGCAATTCGGCGTGGTCGAGGTATTCGCCCAGCGACGTGTCATCCAGCGCGGCCAGCAGAATCCGCCCCATCGACGTGCAATAGGCCGGCAAGCGCCCGCCCACCGACAGGTCCACCGAAATCAGGCGCTGGGTGGTTGCGGAGCGGGCGATGTACAAAATGTCATCACCTTCCAGCGTGGCCATGTTGCAGGCCTCGTGCAGTTGCTCGCTCATGCGGTCCAGGTAAGGCTGGGCGGACACCGCCAGCGGCGTCGATGACACATAGGCATGGCCGAGGGTCAGGACTTTGGGCAGCAACGAATAGGTGCGGCCGTCGGTGGTGGCGTAGCCGAGTTTGATCAGGGTATGCAGGCAACGGCGCACGGCGGCGCGGGGAATTTCCGTGCGGTGACTGATCTGGGCGATGGTCAGGTGCCGTTTGCGCTCCTGGAACGCCTGCACTACGGCCAGGCCACGGGCCAGGGACGTCATGAAGTCCGGGTCGCCGGTCAGTGCCTGGATCCGCTTGGCCGGCGAAGCAACGATGGGGGGAGCCACTGAAGTGAAGGAATTGCGCATTTGATCGTTCATACAAGGTCCTGTTACCCACTCGGATCAGCGACTATTACAAAGGGCTACCGCCTGGCGCTCAAGCCCGGCCTGCCATCTTCGGGCGATTATCGAACGCTCGACCGATAATCGCAATCCACCGTGTCAATCACCCGATTCGCGGGTGTTCGATTTTTTCGCTGACTCACGAACCGCTGTTTACATCGACTCGACACAGGACTTAATGGGGCAATCTAAATACCGTAACTTGTTCGAACTATATGGCGTCCGGCAGGCATCGCTGCAATGTGGTACCCGTCGGCGTTCCAGTTAATCGTAAAATTTCGAGCAACAAAACGGTCACACACCGGGATCCGCTTTTAACTCTTTGGAGATAGTGTTCTTCAAATCGGCCGCTATAATACAATTCAGTAGCGCTTCGGTTTTTTACTTGCCGAACCCGCTACCCGGCAATGCGATGTTCCATCGCCGTTGCCCGTTGCAAGCGCCAGACTCGCATTGAACCGCCTTGCCAGTGCGCTTGCCGATACAGGAAACTGAAGCTACGTCAGCTGTTTATATCTGGTGCCGTGGCCGCCTGTGACATGGAAGTATTGATCACCCTGTTGCCAAAACGATGCCTTGACGGGCATTGCCCATTCGACGAACGTGATCAATCGATTTGATGCAGCGCGTGTTCACCAGAATTTATCCCAACTCAATCAGGTAGCACTGTGACGAAAGACGAACTGCGCGCGGAACTAGAGCGCCAGGAACAACGCTACAAGGAAGTTTACGGCGGAGAAGTCACCACTTACGCCGCTCAACCCGAACCGGAACGCAAACCCTGGCGTAAACGCGCCACTGTCCAGGATCAGGTTTTCCAGCAAGAACTTCAAAAAATGGAAAAGGAACTCAAAGCCGAAGAGCCGTGACTGCTTTGGCCTGATCCTTACAAAGGCCTGCCTCTGCACCCGTTAAAAGCGGGGGTGTATTGATGCTGCCTTTCGCGCCCGCCATGAGCGGGCAGCGGCCATCACCGTCGTCGAATCCGGCAAATTTCCGGTATCTGACCTATTTCTCAGATTTTTCTCACAACCGTTCAAGCCCCTCTTACCGGGCCGCGAAGGTTTTGTGACGGTATATTTTTTAAATTAAATCAATGACTTATAAAACACAGCAAAACCGTGGGTTTTCAGGTGCTGCGGCAAAAAAATTCGTTGAAGAATGTTACCGACGAGCAGCTAGTGCATTGATTAGCGGTCTTTTCTGGCATAATCGCGCCCCCTTATGACCGGGTCAGAAAACCTTCATGATCGATTTATTCAGCGGACTGGATGCTTGGGTGCTTGTGAGCCTCTTGCTCGCCCTGGCCTTTGTCCTCGCCTTCGAGTTCATCAACGGCTTTCATGACACCGCTAACGCGGTGGCGACCGTTATCTACACCAAAGCCATGCCGCCTCACCTGGCGGTGTTTTTCTCCGGTGTGTTCAACTTCCTCGGCGTACTGCTGGGCGGGGTCGGCGTGGCGTATGCCATCGTCCACCTGCTGCCGGTAGAACTGCTGATCAATGTGAACACCGGGCACGGACTGGCGATGGTGTTCTCGTTGCTCGCCGCCGCCATCACCTGGAACCTGGGCACCTGGTACTTCGGTATCCCCGCCTCCAGCTCCCATACGCTGATCGGTTCGATCCTCGGCGTGGGTCTGGCGAACGCCTTGATCAACGAAATTCCGTTGGCCGATGGTGTGAACTGGCAGAAGGCAATCGATATCGGCATGTCGCTTGTATTCTCACCAATGGCAGGCTTCCTGATCGCCGCACTGATCCTGATCGGTCTTAAATGGTGGCGTCCGCTGTCGAAGATGCACAAGACGCCGGAAGAGCGCCGCAAGATCGACGACAAGAAACACCCGCCGTTCTGGAATCGCCTGGTACTGGTGATCTCGGCCATGGCCGTGAGCTTCGTGCACGGTTCCAACGATGGCCAGAAAGGTATCGGCCTGATCATGCTGGTCCTGATCGGTATCGTGCCGGCCCAGTTCGTCCTCGACCTGAACAGCACGACCTATCAGATCGAGCGGACCCGCGACGCCACGCTGCACCTGAGCCAGTTCTACCAGCGCAATGCCGAAACCCTGGGCGAGTTCCTGGCCCTGGGCAAGAGCCTGAATGGCGATCTGCCGGAGAAATTCCGTTGCAACCCGCAACAGACCGAACCGACCATCGCCGCCCTGCTCGACACCCTCAAGGGTGTAGCCGACTATCACTCGCTGCCGGCGGAAAGCCGTATCGAAGTCCGTCGCTACCTGCTCTGCCTGGACGACACCGCGAAGAAAGTCAGCAAGTTGCCAACTCTCGGGGCTCGTGAAAAGGCCGACCTGGACAAGCTGCGCAAAGACCTGACCACCACCACCGAATACGCGCCGTTCTGGGTAATCCTGGCGGTTGCACTGGCCTTGGGCCTGGGCACCATGGTCGGCTGGAAACGCGTGGTACTGACCATTGGCGAGAAGATCGGCAAGCAAGGCATGACCTACTCCCAAGGCATGTCGGCGCAGATCACCACTGCCAGCCTGATCGGCATGGCGAACATCTTCAGCCTGCCGGTTTCCACCACCCACGTGCTGTCCTCGGGCGTGGCGGGCACCATGGTCGCCAACAAAAGCGGCCTGCAAGGCGGCACCGTCAAAACCATCCTGCTGGCCTGGGTATTGACCCTGCCAGCCACCGTGGCCCTGTCGGCCGGGTTGTTCTGGCTGGCTTCGAAGGCCCTTGGCAGCTGATAGGCGGCCAAACGAAAAAAGGCGCGCTCCGCAAGGACCGCGCCTTTTTTATTGCCAAAATCTTCGCCACACCACAAATCACTGTGGGAGCGAGCTTGCTCGCGATAGCGGCCTTACAGCCAATATAGATGCTGAATGTTATGGCCTCATCGCGAGCAAGCTCGCTCTCACATCTATGGTTACCCCCTTTTCTGCAATACTGTTGTTGATGTCGTGTTTGGCTTGCTTTCATCTATCCGGCGTCTGAGTTGGGGTTGTGGCCCCCGCGCCTCGATGAGAATCGATGCCCAACGACCCTAATTAGGGGAACGGCCTTGCAGCCGTGTGAGAGCCCAGGGTTGTCGTCAGGCCGGTTGGCCGTTCATGTCATCAGTTATCCAGCATCGCAAAACCAGGTGGGTGGTGCTTGGGTGACAG